>CAMYIK010000114.1 GCA_947258365.1 uncultured Thermoleophilia bacterium
TCAAGCCCTCGTCGGCCTTGGTGGGTCTGCCCGACCTGCCGGAGGGATTCTTCGAGGTCGAGTCGATGCCCGGTGAGGGCTTATGCGGCTTCCGTCTGGCGGACCTGGCGGACAATGGAGCCCGCGGCACGTTTCAAAACAACGGCGGCAAAGTGGTCGTCGAGCACGTCGTGCTGAGGTTCTCGGGGGCGGCGCCACAGGCCTTCGACGCGTTCGAGAACACGGTGGACACCTGCCGCCGGACCTCCACCGATACGCACGAGCTCACCGTCACCAAGGTGCCCGTTCCCCAGCTCGACGCGGATCAGGTGGTCGGTGTTGAGATCAGTTCCGCGAAGGGGCGCCCCCCGGTGCGCGCGCTGACGATCGTCGCACGCCAGGGGAGAGAGATCTTCTCTGTCACGACCGCCCGTACCGACAAGCTCCCTTCAGCCGGCACGGTGGCGATTGCGAATCGTGCGTTAGAGCGGCTCAAGGCCGCTCAAGGCGGCGCCCTCTAGTCGCTAGTGTCCGGCCGAGCTGGGCCTCGTGGCCTAACGCCGTCCATGAGCCTCGCCCCGCCGAAACCACGCCAGTCCGCGCTGCACCTCGCCCGAGGTGCGCTCATGGGAGCGGCCGATGTCGTTCCTGGCGTGTCAGGCGGAACGATCGCCCTGATCGTGGGCATCTACGAGCCGCTGGTTGGCACGGTCCATACGGCGGCCTCCGCCCTCGGTCATCTCCTGCGGTTCGATGTGTCCGAAGCGACGGCGGCGCTGCGACGCATCGATTGGTGGTTCATCGGGCCGCTGTTCGTCGGTTTGATCGCGGCGGTTCTGACTCTGGCCCGCCTCATCGAGGTCGTGCTCGAGGACTATCCCATCGGTACCTCGGCGTTCTTCTTCGGCCTCGTCGCAGGATCGATTCCCCTTGCTTGGGGTTATGTCCGCCGGCCGGCGGGTATGCACTTTCTCCTCGCCGCGATGGCCGCGGCTGGCACCTTCGTGCTGCTGGGCTTTCGAGGCGACGCGGTGAGCGACCCGTCTTTGGCGGTGGTATTCGGCTCGGGCGCCATCGCCATCTGCGCGATGATCCTCCCGGGCATCTCCGGCTCGCTCATCCTGTTGATGCTCGGCATGTACGACCGAGTGATCGAGGCGCTGAACGGCCGTGAGCTCGGCGTCATCGCGACCTTCGCCGCGGGGGCCGTAATCGGCTTGGCGCTCTTTTCGACCCTGCTCGACTACTTGCTGCGGCGGTACCATGATCTGGTGATGGCCGCGCTCGTCGGGTTGATGCTGGGCTCGCTCCGAGTGCTCTGGCCGTGGCCGGATGGCGCCGATAGCGCGGGGCTAGACGCGCCGGAGGCGGCCTGGATCGGCCCGGTCGCGCTGGCGGTGCTCGCCGCGGTGACCGTGTTGGCGCTTGGGCGGCTCGGCCGCCGAAGCACGGCTACCTGAAACTTAGCCTCGCCGGGTGTAGACGTAGTCGGTGGGCTTGGCCACTTCGTGGCAGGTCCAGCACACCGCGTCGCGCGCGATCACCTCGAACCCGCTGTCGGCTGAATCGCGGGTGTACTCCACCCACTCCCAATCGTTGTGTTGGGGGTCGAGGCCCCGGACCTTCCTCATTACGGCGATGAGACCGATGAAGTCACCGTCAGGGCGGACGGCTGACTTCACGATGATCGTGCCATCGGGGTAAGGCTCCGCGCCGCTGTCGACGGCTTCGGCCTCGGCCGGCGTGGCGTTGGTGAAGACGTCCTTTTCCCCCAGGTGGGGATCGGCGGCCTTGGGTGGGATCGGCTCGGTGTTGAGCTTCGTCCAGGCCCCGAAGCCGGAGATCTCCTCCGGAAGGCCGTCCGCGAGCGGCTCAAGATCGCCGGGTGACTCGGTGACGGCCTCGGATTCTGGAGTCGCCGTGCTGTCGGCACCACCGTCGTCGTCTCCACCGCAGCCCAGGACGACCAACGCCAAAAGGAGCGTCAGACTGGCGGCGAATAAAGCGGTGGGGGTGGTGAATCGGCGCACGGACGGCCCGCCTCACGGGCTGTATTGCTCCGGGGGTCGAGAGGACGCCTATAGGTCTACAGGATGGTCATAGGGCCGGTCACCCGCCCAAACGCCCGGGCTCATACGCTGTTCGACCCGCCATTGCGGCGCTCACGTGGCGTCTGGAGGTCTCGATGATCTGGACTCGCCGCCACGGCGCAAGCCGATCGCTCGCCGAAACCCTCCAATCCATGTTGCTCTCTCACCCCAACGCAAAGGATGCGACCAGACCCGCTAGCAGTGTCGTCGCATGGCCCAACAGACGGTGGCGCGGCCGCCAGGGAACCTCAGCGCGCCGCCAGCCCCGCTCGGTTGGCTGAGCTCGGCTCTCGCGCTTCGAAGTGGTGAGATTGCCTTCGTCGCTGCCGCGTCGTTGGTCGTCGCGGCTCTCCACATATTCCTCGGGCGCGCGAGGGAAACGATCTGGATCTTCCCGGACGAGTTGATCCGCCTGGAAGCGGCGCGACTGGTGGCCGAAAGCGGGGTCCATCGGGTCAACGGCTCGGTCTCACCCGTCGAGGCCCTTACGTCCTACGTGCTTGCGCCGGCATGGCTGTTCTTTGATGGAGACGCCGCGCTGGTCGCCGGCAGGGTGATCACGGTCGTCCTGTTCGTCTCAACGGTGCCCGCCGTCTATTTGATGGTGCGCGAGTTCTCGAGTCGACCGATCGCTTTGCTCGCGGGGGTCACGGCGGGCGCCGTACCCGGATCCTGGTACGCCGCCACGCTGATGACCGAAGCGCTCGGCATCGCATTGGTCGCATGGGTCGTTCTGGCGACCTACCGAGTGATCGTCACCGGGAGCCCGGCGTGGTGGATTGCCGCGGTTGTGCTCTCGCTGTCGGGCGTTGGTATCCGCCGGCGGTCGCGACGCTCATCGCGGCGCTGCTCGTCGTCACGGCGGGCTTTCTGGTGACGCCGATACAGAGCGCCGCGCCGGGGCTGTCGTGGTTCGCGCACGTCGGTGCGGTCGACGAGGTGCCGATTTGGGCCGTTCCCGTTTTCCTGGTGCTCTGCGTGTTTGGAGGGCTCGCCCTTTGGCGTGGGATCCCGCCGGTTGTCGCCGCGCTCGCGGGGATCGCCCTACTGATGGTCCTCGCAACGGCCTTCGCACATGACGGCGACCGCGATTTGTCCCGCTCCGTCGCCGCCACTCAACTCGCCGACGACCGAGGCTGGGTCGACGCTCGGGTCGGCGACGACGACGTTGCACTTGTCATACCGGCCACCGCCAATCTGTCGATCGCGAGGTCGCTCGTGGTCTGGAACTCGTCGATTGAGGAGATCTACGGAGGGGAGGGGCGTAGGTGGCGGATGCCTCAGCCCGTTCGAGTGCTCGAGGACGGCGAACGACTCCCTCTAGGGAGCCAGATTCGATGGCTCGTGGCACCGGTTGGATACGTCATCGACGCGCCTGTCATCGAGACCGAGCCGAAGACCGGCCTGGTGCTCCACCGCATCTCTGGTCAGACCACGCACTTGGCGTCGGTGGCCGGTCGCGCCAATGACGGCTGGGTTGGGGAGCAGGCATCCGTCCGCCGCGCGATCGAGGGCCCCGCGGGGGTCGCTGAGATCGATGTGTCGACGACCAACCCCTTTGTCTTGAGCGCGCGCACGGTCTCGTATCGGGTCGGCGCCAAGAGCGGGCAGGTCGTGGTGCCACCAGGGGTCTCGCGGACATTGCGGATCCCCGTACCCGCCGGCGCTTGGGACCTGCGGCTCGAATTCAGCCCGGCGCCCTCGCCGGCCGACACTGGCGGCGGCGACACCCGCAACCTCAGTCTTGTCGTAGGAGCAATCCGGCTCCCGGGGGTCGAGCAGCCCCTCTAGCGGAGCTCGCCTGCTAGACGGACAGTCTGTCGACCGTCTCCGCGTCCTCGGGGGCTTCTGCGGGCAGCTCCAGCGTGAAGCTGCTGCCGTGGCCGACGCTGCTCTCGACCGTAACGTCGCCGCCGAGAGTTCTTGCGAGTTGGCGACTGATCGCCAACCCGAGGCCGCTGCCTTGCTTGCCATCGGGAGTTTCGTTGGACGCGAAGGCCTCGAAGATGCCGTCCATGTCCTGATCTTCGATTCCCGGCCCGGTGTCTCGCACCGAGGTCACAACACCGCCTTCGGGCGTGGAACGGGCGTCGAGGCGCACGGTTCCTCCCTCGGAGGTCCAACGCAGCGCGTTCTCCAGCAGGTTGCTGACGATCTGCTGCATCCGCGTGGGGTCGGTGACGATGGGCGGCAGGGCGGCGAGGTTTCGCTGGTAGAGGATGCCCTCCTCGGCCGCAGTGGCCTCGAAGGCGTCGAAGGTCTGCTCGAGTACCTCGGCGGGGTCGATCTCCTCGAGCTCCACGCGGAAGGTGTGGGCATCGATTTTTGCCAAGTCGAGCAGATCCGAGACCATCGTCTCCAGACGCGAGGCCTCTCCCTCGATTGCCTGGAGTGAGCGGCCCATCAACTCCTCAGGCACCACGCCGTCGGAGAGCGCCGCTGAGTGGCCACGAATCGCCGTCAGCGGCGTACGCAGGTCGTGCGTGACCTTCATCAGGAAGTCTCGTGTGAGCCGCTCGCGCTCAGCCAAGCGCTCCACCATCCGGTTGAAGGCGCTGGAGAGCTCATCGAGTTCCTGGGTACCGGTTGGACCCAGCTGGAGGCGCATGTTGCCGTCAGCGACACTCCGCGTGGCCGCCTGCATCGCTCGGAGAGGCCGGAGGATGCGCGAGGTCAGATAGAGTGATAGTCCAAGCGCGATCAGCAGCCCGAACCCGGCGGCGATCAGCGCCTGGCTCGCGACCTCACCGAACTCCGGTTCAAACCCCTTCGGTGGCCGGGCGACCAGAGCCGCGCCAATCACACGGTCGCTGACCTCGATGGGGACGGCTGTGCCCTCGACCTGCCGATCCGATCCCGGCACGGTGAAGTCGATCCGCTGCAGACCCGTCTCGGCGAGGATCCCGAAATCCACCTGCTGTTCCGCGATGGCCGGCAGGTTGTTGCTTCCGCCGGAGCCGGGATTGATCTCGAGGCCGGCGTAGTAGACGACCGCCTGAGGCCCGACGAGCCGCTCGAGGTTCGGGATCGATCGAGGTACCTCAGCTTCTTGCCCCGACTCGAGTGAGGTCTCCACACGCCCAGAGATGAAAAGCCCGATCTCGACCGCCTGGCGATCGAGCTCGTCCCGCGCGGCATCAGAGGCCGCATTGCGGATGATGCTGGTCGCGACCACCATGAATAGCGCGGCAGCGATCAGCAAGCCCGCGACGGAGCCCAGTATGAGGCGCCCTCGAAGGGTCCGAAGGGCCGGCCCCACAGCTACCCGCGCCGTCTCATCGACGGCCGCACATCGCTCTCGCGCGGCTTCATGCCGCGATCTTTACCCAAATGTCTGCAGGTCGCGACCCAACGGTGGGCTAGCTACCGGTCGGCGGCGACCTTGTATCCGGTGCCCCAAACCGTCTGGATCGGGCAGGCATCGCCGAGTTTGCGTCGCAGTTGGCGTACATGCACGTCGATCGTGCGGCTGTCGCCGAGGAACGTGAATCCCCAGACGCGCTCGAGAAGCTGCTCACGAGTGAGCACGAGGCCACGGTTTTCGATGAGCGCGACCAGAAGGTCGAACTCCTTCGGAGTCAGCGAGATGCCCTCGCCATCCACGAAGACCTCGCGTCCGCCGACCTCGACCCGGAGGGTGTCGACCTCCAGCACCGTGTTCTCCGGGGCCGTCGGGCCCTCCGGCGGCGCCTCGGCGCGGCGGAGCACGGCGCGAGCGCGAGCGACCAGCTCACGGGGGTTGAATGGCTTGGTGAGGTAATCATCAGCGCCGAGCTCGAGGCCGACGACCTTGTCTACCGGGTCGTCGCGAGCGGTGAGCATGATGATCGGGATCTGCCCGTCCTGGCGAAGCCGCTTGGTGACCTCGTAGCCATCCATGCCAGGAAGCATGAGGTCGAGGATCACGAGATCCGGCTTCTCCTTCTCAGCCAGCTCGAGTCCCTCGTCACCGCGCTCGGCGACCAAGACGTCAAAGCCTGCGGCCTCGAGGTACATGCGCGCGAAAGACGAGATGTTCGGCTCGTCCTCGACGATCAGGACTTGCTGCTGATCTTCTGAAAACTGACTGGTCATCGAGTTGACACTATTGGTCGCCGTAGTCACGGACAAACCCCCTTCGGTCAGGTACCAGACCGCGTTGACGAAGAAACTTCTGACTGCGACATGCGCTGAACGTCGGCGAAACGCTGTGGGCTGGGGAGATTCCGCATGAGTCGGAGTCTCTAGCGCCGTGCCGGCGGCGTGAGTTTCAGCGTGCGCCAGATGCGGGGGTTTCGAGACCAATCACGCGCTCGAGACCCGTTGACTGTGTAACGGCCGATCCCTTTGAGTCGTACCCGCCCCTTGCCGGCGATCGACACGTTCACCTGAACGCTCTGGACCACGACGCTGATCTTGCTGCCACGAGCGTAGAACCTGCCCTGGGCTTTCTTGATCACGACCCTGCGCTTCTTGGTCCGCTTGCCCGTGAGGCTCCGAAGTCGGGTTCGGCCGTTCATGGTGAAGTTCGCGTCTCCGCGATGGTCGACCACGATGATCCGGCTGTTTCCCGACGCGAGGCCGAATGCCACGAGTTCACCCTGCAAGACCACCTTGCCCGTACCCGTTGCCTGCACCCGTGCGGAATTCGACGCCGCGTTAGCGGACGACAACAGCAGCGCGGCGCCCAGTGCTGAGATCAGCACCAGCGCGACAAAGGCGATTGGAAGGGACTTTCGCAATGTGATCCAAGGTTTCGTCGGTTGCCCGGGGCGTGTGGGCTACCGCTGAGAACGACGATCTTGGAACGCAGGGATGTGGGAGGCCTACGCCCGTGGTAAGGGGTCTAGCGAGAAAGCGTTGTGACTCTGTAAAGGCCCGCTGAGGAGAAATCTCCCGCACCGCTGAAAATCGCCGACCGGGCTCGATCAGCTGGGGTGGCCGCTCACACCCCGAAGTATTCGCGATTGGGCCGAACAGAAGGAGGTGCGAAGCACCGACCAACTGGTCCGTGTCGTGTCCTGGGGCACGAGAACCAAGTCCCAAAAAGGACGCAGGCGACCGAAGGGAGCGAATGACGACCGATGAGGAACCAGGCGGATCGCACATGCCTTCGAGATGTCGGCGCTCGGGCCGATCAGAGGAAGGTGCTGCTTAGGGCTCGAGCTTGATGTTCTCTTCGATCTTCACCTCGGGCGTGACCTCGAGGCTGACGCCTTCCTCGACCGAAGGGGGCGGGTTGAGTTCGGTCTGGGCCTTCTCGTGCGCGGCACGTTCCTCGGCGCTCAGATCCTCGGGGGTCGGAGCGGGGCCCTCATCGAGCCACGCCCAGACCATCTCGCCGCACTGTGGGCAGGTTGGCAACGCGCTGCGATTGCGGATCTGGAACTGACACGCGACGCATCCGACCATGCCGGCGACCTTCTGGCCGGCGTGATAGCAGGTGAGGCCAAGGCGCTTCTGCGCCTCGGCGACGCCTTGGGCTGGAGTCATCTTTGGGCCTCCGCCTCCCCCTCCCGGGCCTGAGGGAGGCTGGCGACGCTGCGGCGGCAAAGTTTGATCCGACATTGAAACCCCTTCGTGCTGCGGCGGACTCTTTTGGCCGCTGCGGACTAATGTTGCGGGCACTGGCATCCTAACGCTCCATCCCCAGCCACAGAGGCCGTTCTGATCCGCGTCGCCCTCGCACAAATCAATGCCACCGTCGGCGACCTCGACGGCAACACCCAGCTGGTAGTCGACGCCATCCGGCGCGGCACCGAGCGCGGCGCCTCCATCACGGTGCTGCCGGAGCTGGTTGTCACCGGATATCCGCCGGAGGATCTCCTCCTACGGGAGAGCTTTCTCGACGCTGCACGACGCGGTTTGGACGACATCGCCGCCACCGTCACCGATGGAATCGCGATCGTCGGCTTCCCTCATCTGGACGGCGATCTCTACAACGCCGCCGCCGTGCTCGCGGACGGCCGCGTCCAAGCCGTCTATCGCAAGCGCTTCCTGCCGAACTATGGCGTCTTCGACGAGATGCGGTACTTCCGGGCGGGCCTCGGCCCCCTCGTTGTGGAGGCACTGGGCTTGAGGATTGGCCTGACCATCTGCGAGGACCTTTGGTACCCGGCTCCCGTCTGCGGCGACTTGCAGGCGGCCGATGTCGACCTCGTCGTCGCGCCTGCCGCGTCACCTTTCCACCGCGGTAGGGGGGCATGGCGCGATCAAATGCTGGCGACCCGCGCGCGGGACATGGAGTGCCCACTCATGTTCTGCAACCTCGTGGGTGGCCAAGACGAGTTGGTGTTCGACGGGCGCTCGCTCGCGATCGACGCGTTCGGAAACATCGTCGCCCGCGCCGAGGAGTTCGTACCCGAGGTGGTGGTTTGCGATCTCGACATCGCGGAGGGGCGGAGCCGTCGCCTGG
>CAMYIK010000115.1 GCA_947258365.1 uncultured Thermoleophilia bacterium
CGGGCGGGAGAACACGAGGGCGACGTTGTGGCCGCCGAAGCCGAAGGAGTTGCTCATGGCGTGTCGGATGCCATCGGTCTGACGAGCCTCGTTCGGCACGTAGTCGAGATCGCAATCAGGGTCGGCGGTCTCGAGGTTGATGGTCGGCGGGATCATGCCCTCCTTGATGACCATCGCGACCAGCCCCGCCTCGAGCGCACCTCCGGCACCCATGCAGTGGCCGTGCATCGACTTCGTCGAGGACATCGGCAGCTCAGCGGCGCGATCACCAAAGACCGTCCTGAGCATTCCGACCTCCACGGGATCGCCGGTCGGCGTCGATGTGCCGTGGGCGTTGACGTACCCGACCTCGTCGAGGTCGCGCCCCGCCCGTTCCAGGCTGGCGCGAAGCGCCGCAGCCTGCCCGGATCCGTCCGGCGAGGGCTCCGTCAGGTGGTAAGCATCCCCGCTGGCTCCGTAGCCGGCGAAAGTGCAGATGATGTCGGCGCCACGTGCCTCTGCGTGCTCCCGTGATTCGAGCACCAAGACCGCAGCGCCCTCCCCAAGTACGAAACCGTCTCGGTCGGCGTCGAATGGGCGACTTGCGGCCTCCGGATCATCGTTTCGGCGCGACAAGGCGCGAGTGGCATCCAGGGCGGCCATGATGAACGGGGCGACGCTGGCCTCACTGCCTCCCGCGAGCATCACGCTTGCCGCTCCGCGCCGGATCACGTGGGCCGCTTCGCCCAGCGCGTGGGTGCTGGAGGCGCAGGCGGTAACCGGACAGCTCAGAGGCCCCTGCAAGCCCAATTCCATCGACACCATGCCGGCCGGCATGTTGATGATCGACGAGGCAACTGCCAGGGGAGATACCCGACACGCGCCACGTTCGTGGAGCGTGTCGAGATGGTCCTCGTAGATGCCGTGGCCTCCGCCACCGCTGGAGATGACCGCGCCGACCTCACGCGAGTTGCCGTTGACCGCATAGGCCGCGTCGTCGAGCGCCATTCGGGCGGCGCCGACGGCAAGGTGGCACACACGGTCTGAGCGCCGCACGTTCTTCTTGTCGAGAAAGTCGAGCGGGTCGAATCCGACCGCCTCGCACGCGATCTTGGACCCGTAGGCAGAGGTGTCGAAGGCGGTCACGACTGCCGCGCCTGATTTTCCGTCCAGCGCGGACTTCCAGCTCTGCTGCCGGCCTACACCGAGGGAACTGATCATGCCGATGCCGGTGACGACCACCTCGGGGATGCAATCGTTAGGCACGCCGACACCTTAGGGATTCGCGCGGAACGCCGCCGGAGCTCAGAAACTCAACCCGCCGTCGACGTTGACCACCGTTCCCGTGATGAACGCGGCCTTCTCGCCGCACAGAAACGCCACCGGGCCGGCGATGTCCTCAGGTTCACCGAGCCGCCCCAGCGGTGTCGCCGCGAGTAGGCGCTCGGTCAGCGCGTCATCGAGTACCTCGGTGAGGCGGGTCGCGACATATCCCGGAGCCACGGCGTTCACGCGAACCCCGTAGGGCGCGGCCTCGCGCGCAAGACTGCGGGTCAGGCCGATCAATCCAGCCTTGGATGCGGCGTAGTTCACCTGCCCGATGTTCCCCCGTTGGCCGACGATCGACGTCATGACCACAACCGATCCCGAGCGTTGCTTGCGCATCCGTCGAACCACCGCCTGCGCTACCCGCCAAGTGCCCGTCAGATTGACGTCGATCACCTCGCGCCAGGTATCGCCACCCGCACGAATCGCGGGCGCATCCCGCGTGATTCCCGCGTTCAGAACCGCCGCCTGCACCGGACCTAGCGCGTCCTCGACGCCGGCGAGGATCGCCGCCGGATCGTCGTCGGTCGCCGACATACGGACCGCATGAGCCCGCACACCGTGCTCCCGCACCTGCTCGGCGACCGTTCCGGCTGCGTCGGCGTCAGAGCCGTAGGTCAGCGCGACATCGAAGCCGTCGCGGGCCAATCGCAGTGCAGAGGCGGCGCCAATTCCCCGGCTCGCGCCGGTAACCATGGCGGTGGGCAGCTCAGGTACCCCGTCGACTGAGTTCGGCCAGGGCGGCCAGATCGTCGGGGCCCGAGACCGTCAGGGTGGTCGTGCCCGGCATGACCCGGCGCACGAGGCCGGTCAGAATCTTGCTCGGCCCGAACTCCACGAAGGTATCGACGCCAAAGTCGAGCGCGGCACGCACGGTCTGGGTGAAGCGCACCGGGGCGGTCAACTGCTGCGCAAGCAGCGTTCGGAGCCGTTCGCCGCGCTCGAAGGCCACTGAGGTCGCTGACAAGAACGGTAGTGACGGTGCCTGGATACGAACCGTCTGCAGCGCGCCGCGAAAATGTTCGGCCGCCGGGGCCATGATCGAGGAGTGGAAGGCGCCATCGATGTCCAGCATGCGCGTCTTGATGCCGCGGCTCGTCGCGATCTCGAGCATGCGCTCGACGCTGCCGCGAAGCCCTGAGGTGACTACCTGTCCGGGGCAGTTGTAGTTGGCCGGCCACACGTCGCCGGCCTCTTTGCACAGCGCCTCGACCTCGTCTTCGCTGATACCGAGCACGGCAGCCATCGACCCGGGTGTTTCACGTGCGACGGCAGTGGTGACCGAGCCTCGCTCCACGACGAGTCGAAGAGCCTGCTCGAAGGTCAGCGAGCCACTGGCTACGAGCGCCGAGTACTCACCCAGTGAATGCCCCATCGCGATGTCGCCGCTGAAGCCGGCCTCATCCGCCGCCCGCCAGAGCGCCACGGACGTCGTCAGGACCGCGGGCTGACAGTGATCCGTCCGGCCAAGGCGTTCCGCGGGACCCTCGAAGCAGAGCCGAGCGAGGTCGTAGCCAAGCACCTCGTTGGCCTCGTCGAAGGTGGCGCGCGCCGCCGGCGAGGACATGAAGAAGTCCTGACCCATGCCCACTCGTTGAACGCCCTGCCCAGGAAAGAGCAAGGCGACCTTTTTGTCCCCTGTGTCGCTGCTGGCGCCCATTTGGTCGCCACCTCCCGCCTATCTCGGGCCCCTCCCGAGAACGCGGATTGTAGGGCACTTTCGGCCCATGTGCCTCCAAAAAGAGTGGCTTTAGGCGCTCTTTCGGCCCGCCGCTTTATCCTCATAGCATGCGTCTCTTAGTGGTCGAAGACGAGCCCGATCTGCGCAGCGCCCTCCGTCGTGGTCTGGCGCGCGAGGGCTATGCGGTCGACGAGGCCGCCGACGGTATCGAGGCGGTGTCGCGGGCGTCGTTCGTGCGCTACGACATCGTGGTGCTCGATCTCAACCTTCCGGGCCTCGACGGAGTCGAGGTCTGTCGACAGGTTCGCGACCGCGAGGATCCACCATTGGTGCTGATGCTCACGGCGCGCGATGCGATCGAGAACCGCATCGAGGGTCTCGATGCGGGCGCGGACGACTATCTGGTCAAGCCCTTCGACTTCGGAGAGCTCACCGCTCGCCTCAGGGCCCTCACCCGGCGCGAGACACCGGGCCGCGTGGAACTGCTTCAGGTCGGCACGTTGA
This sequence comes from uncultured Thermoleophilia bacterium, assembly GCA_947258365.1. Lineage (GTDB taxonomy): Bacteria > Actinomycetota > Thermoleophilia > Miltoncostaeales > Miltoncostaeaceae > CAMYIK01. The sequence goes on from CAMYIK010000115.1 coordinate 3,491, forward strand.
GTCTGGATCCCGCCACCCGCGACGTCGAGATCGACGGGGAGCAGATCGAGCTGACCGCCAAGGAATGGTCGTTACTCAACTATCTGATGCGCAATGCTGGGCGGGTAGTGAGTCAAGAAGAGCTCTTGGAGCACGTATGGGACGACCAGGTGGACCCCTTCACGAACACCGTGAGAGTTCAGGTGGGGACGCTGCGCCGCAAGGTGGGTCGGGAACGGATCGAGACGGTGATCGGAGCGGGTTACCGGCTCCGGGATCCCGACGCCGTTCCATCCGCCTCCGGCTAACGCTCTGGTACTCGGCGCTGCTGTTTGCCGCGTCGGCGCTCGTCCTTTCGGTGGTTCTGATCGTTGCCGCGGCGCAAGTGCGCGACGCGCCGTCGCTGCGTGGCCCGGAGCTGCGCGAGCGCGCGCTCCAGCGCGCTCAGGAGACCGGTATAGATCCACGCGAGGCGAGGCGCATCGTCGCGGCCGAGGCTTTCGCAGCCGATCTTGATCGGCAAATCGATCAACGCACCCTTGAGCAGCTACGAAATGGCGCGCTCATCGGCCTTGTTGCGCTCCTGTTGCTGTCGGTGCTGATCGGCTACTTCGTATCGGGCCTCGTTCTGCGGCCGGTGAGCCAGATCACCTCCCGGGCGCGGGAGCTCTACGCCCGGGCTCCCGATTTGTCGGGACGCATCGATCTGGGAGGTCCAGACGATGAGCTGAAGGAGCTCTCGGACACTCTCGACGCCTTCCTCGTGCGCACCGAGAGCGCGGTGGAGAGCCAGCGTCGCTTCCTTGCAGACGCCTCGCACGAGCTCAGGACCCCGCTCGCGACCGCGCAGACGAATCTCGATGTCGTTCTGTCGGATCCCACCGCGACCACCAGCGACTACCGCGGAGCGGCGACTATCGCGCGCGAGCAGATGCGTCGCATGGGCCGTCTGGTCTCTGATCTGCTGTTCGTCGAGCGAGCGAGCGCGCGGCGTCCCGAGACGATCATCGCCGCCGACCTAGTGGGTGAGATCGTGGCCGAACTCACGCCTCGGGCGGAGGGCCGGGAGATCACCTTGGTCTCCCAGCAGACCAATGGCGCCGCGTACGCCTACCGAGAAGACGTGCGCCGGGCTCTCACGAACCTGATCGAGAACGCCATCGTGCACAACCGTGCCGGAGGGACCGTCCGTGTCTCATCGGCCATGGTCGACGGGATGCTGGACATCGCCGTGGAAGACGACGGGCCGGGCATCGACCCCGCGCAACAGGAAGAGATCTTCCGTCGCTTCCATCGGGCCGGCCACGGCGAGGGCACCGGCCTCGGCCTGGCTATCGTCAAAGAGTTGATGGAGCGGATGGGCGGCTCCGTCGAGCTGTCGAGCGGGAATGGCTCGGGGGCACGTTTTGTGCTCCACGTCCCGGACGCACCACGAGACCAGCCGGTGACCTAGGCGGCCTCCGCGACCCTGGGATCCGTAGGTTAGGGGCATGTCGAACACCGCCCCCGTCATCCCTCTCGAGCACTTCTTCGAGAACCCCGAGCGCGCCCTTACGCGCCTGTCCCCGAATGGCCAACGTCTGTCCTGGATCGCGCCCTACGAGGGTGTTCTGAACGTCTGGGTGGCCAAGCGAGATGGCTCCGATGCGCGCTGTGTCACACGAGACGCCGAGCGGGGGATTCGCAGCTACTTCTGGACGCGCGACGGCCGATGGATCCTGTTCGTGAGAGACGTAGGCGGCGATGAGAACTTCCATGTGCTCGCGGTGGACCCGGAAGGCGTCGGTCGCGAGCGGGACCTCACCCCCTTCGATGGTGTGCGGGCCGGCATCGTGTCGGTACCGCGCTCGGATCCGCGCCACGTGGTGGTCTCCCTCAATCGCAGGGATCCCGCGGTGTTCGACGGGTATCGGCTGAATCTCGCCAACGGCAGCCTGCGCCTTGTCGCGGAGAATCCCGGGCGCGTCGTGAGCTGGTTGGCGGACCGGGACGGCAAGGTTCGCGCTGCGCGAGCCCAGACGGAGGATGGCGACTACGAGATTCTGGTGCGTGACGCCGAGTCTGGACCGATGCGGGTGCTCGCGCACTTCGCGAACGAGGATGGCGGACACCCATACGCCTTCCGCAATGACGGACGAGCGATGTACGTCGGGAGCGGGCGCGATACGGACCTGACACGCCTGGTCGAGCTCGACATCGCCACCGGTGCGGAGACGGTGATTCACCACGACGAGCAGGCGGACCTCGGTGGTCCGGTGATCAGTGACAAGACCGGCGAACTGCTCGGGGCCGCATACGTCCGGGATCGCCTTGAGATGCATGCCTTCGATGACGACTTCCGTCGCGACTGGGAGCGGCTGTCGGAGATCCACGACGGCGACCCGCGCATCAGTGGCCAGGACGCCGAGGAGACGACCTGGGTCGTTTCGTACGACCATGACCGAGACCCGGGCGCGACCTATTTGGTCGAGCGCGGAGGAGAGGCGCGATTTCTCTACCGACCTCGACCTTGGTTGAAGCCCGAGGAGCTCGCCACCTGCACGCCGGTAAAGATCACCTCGCGGGACGGCCTGACACTTCACAGCTACCTCACGCTCCCGGTCGGCGTTGAGCCGAGGGGCCTTCCCTCGGTGCTGGTGGTCCACGGCGGGCCCTGGGCACGCGACTCGTGGGGATATGACGCGCAGGCGCAATTCCTTGCCAATCGCGGCTATGCCGTTTTGCAGGTCAATTTCCGCGGCAGTACGGGATTCGGCAAGTCGTTCATGCACGCCGCCGAGCACGAGTTCGCCGGAAAGATGCACGACGATCTGATCGACGGCGTCGACTGGCTCGTCGGCGAAGGCATTGCCGACAAAGACCGTGTCGGCATCTACGGCGGGTCCTACGGCGGCTACGCCGCGCTCGTCGGGGTCACATTCACCCCCGACGTCTTCGCCGCGGCGATCAGCTACGTCGGACCGTCAAGTCTCGTCACCATCCTGCGATCCACGCCGGAGTACTGGCAGCCGTTGCTCAAGGGCACCTGGCATCGCTACGTCGGGGACCCGGACGACCCCGAACAACTGCCGGACCTTGAGGCGCGCTCGCCGCTGAACTACGTCGATCGCATCGTGACGCCGCTGCTGATCGTGCAAGGCGCCAACGACCCGCGCGTGAAACAGCATGAATCGGATCAGATCGTCGCCGCGCTACGGGAGCGCGGAGTGGACGTGGAGTACATCCTGAAGGACAACGAGGGCCACGGCTTCGTTGTGCCTGAAAACCGGATGGAGCTCTATCGCGCCATGGAGGGCTTCTTCGCGAAGCACCTCGGTGGGCGGGTGGAGAACGAGTCCGGCTAGCTCCTGGTGCGAAAGCGGCCTCGGGCGGTGACAGGCCCCCGCCGGGCTCTCGCTACGGTCGACTGCAGTAGGCTATCGATGACCACGAACGCCAAGGCGCCGGCGAATGCCGCCGCATACATCGGAACCTCGAGCCACATCACCGCGAGGGCCGCGCCGACGGCGATAGCGGTGATCGTCAGAAGCGATCGGAAGGTTGAGGTAGCCGCGGCCGGTTTCACCCGCTGGACCCTATGGAGTTTGCGCCGCCAACTGGTTGAAAGCTCGCAAGAACAGTCCCCGGTCTCCCAAGCGATGGTGAAGCTCGCGCTCCAGAGCTCCAATCGGCAACAGATTCTGCGGCGCGCGAGGATCCTGGTGGCCCTTCGTCGCGAACGGCAACAGGGTCGCGCTGACGCGATTGGCGATCTCGGTGAGGTCTCCATCCGGCGGGTCCGGGGGCATCTCGCACCGGGCGATGTCGGCCCAGCGATGGGCGCGTTCGCCGGGCAGTCTCAGGTACCAGGTGAGACGAGACGTGTTGAGCCGGGTGATGTGGAAGACCGGTGTGCGCTGTCCGGCCTCGAGCTTGGCCACGGCGTCCGAGACCAGTTCGTTTCCATAGGCGCGGTAGTGAGTCTTCACGTACCCCAACGTGAGCTGGTCGTCCTTGACCGCGCCACGCAGCGGGCCATCGAGAACCAGGAGATCCGTCGTGGGCAAGCTGGCGGCGACCTTCAGCTCCAGATCGAGCATGGCGCGATGCGATTCCATCGTGAGCTCGTCCGCGCTGTCTCCTGACGCCGACCGGTGGCGATAGGTGAATCCGGGGATCGGCGTCACGTCTTTCGCGCCATCCGCGTTGCAGAAGACCGCCCGGTCTACCTTGACCCCGGTTATCTCGGCCGTGCGGTCACACACGACGGCTCCCGCGGCCCACGATGCCATCAGGCCCCTGCAGTCGGTGTCCTCGCCCTCCGCGACCACCCAGGTATCGCGACGCCGGACGCCATCGACGAACGCCACCCGCGCGTAAGGGTCTCCGGCGCAATCGATCGCACCCCAGTCGTCCGCCCGCCGCTCGATCTCGACATTGACCGGCGCGTCGTCGTCGGACTCCTCAGGCAACGGCGCCGTGTGCTCGGGCGCCCAGGATTCGGGGATGTACCTCACGCCACGATTGTGGCGGCCCTACCGGTCGACCCGCTCAACCGTCGCCGTCCCCGCCTGCTTGCTCACCTCGAAGCGGGTCGGGAGCCGCTCTGCCAACTCGCGGACGTGGCTCACCACGCCCACCACTCGTCCGCGTGCGCCAAGCTCCTCCAGTGCCGCGGCCACGGTGTCGAGCGTGTCGAGGTCGAGGCTACCGAAACCCTCGTCGAGAAAGATCGATTCCAATCGCGGCGCTCCGGCCGGCGCCATCTCGGCGATCTGATCGGCGAGAGCGAGCGCCAACGCGAGCGAGGCCAGGAAGGTCTCACCGCCGGAGAGGGTCCGTACTGAGCGTGTCGCGTCCGCGCTGGTGTGATCAACGACCTCGAAGCCCGCGCCACGCTTGTCCATTTTCAGCGAGTACGCGCGGTCGGAGAGATCATTGAGGATTGTGCTCGCGCCATCGACCAGGCGCTGCAGCGCTTCGTCGAGGATCCACTTCTCGAA
>CAMYIK010000116.1 GCA_947258365.1 uncultured Thermoleophilia bacterium
CGGCATGTAGCAGAGCTGGGTCTGGAAGAAGTCGGCTCCAGCATCCATCTTCGCCTTGATCTTGGAGATCTCGACATCGGGGTCATCGGCCATGGGGTGCGCCGTCGCGCCGATGTGAAGGTGAGGCGGCTCGCCTTTGAGCTCCTCGGCGTCGGCGTTCGCGAAGTGGCCCTCGCGCAAGCTCTTCTGCAGACGGAGGAGCCCGAGTGTGTCGATGTCGTTTACCACCGTCGCGTCGGGGTGGTTGCCGATATGGATGGGATCCCCACTCATCGCAAGCGTGTTGTGGATGCCCAGAGCCGATGCGCCCAGCAGGTCGCTGGTCAGAGCCATTCGGTTTCGGTCTCTGACAGTGAGTTGCATCACCGGCTGAGCGCCCGCCTCCAGCGCGATCCGTCCGGCGGCGATCGGCGCCATGCGCGATTGGGCGGTCTGGTTGTCGGTGATGTTCACTGCGTCACAGACTGATCCGAGCAGCCTGGCTTTCTCGGTGACGGCCTCCGCGCTCGCGCTCTTAGGTGGGCCGAGTTCGCTGGTGATGGCGAAGCGGCCTCCAGCGAGTGCGCGCTCAAGTCGGGTGGGGTCGCTCATGCGGCGAGGCTACCAGCGGCGCGGTCGCCGCCGGTCTAGCCTCTGGCCATGTCGCTGCCACGCCCCGGAACCTTCGCTCACATCACCGAGATCATCGACCGCCTCGCGGAGCCACACGGCGAGTATCCGTGGGAACGCCGCCACGATCCGGTGAGTGAGTTGGTCACGACGATCCTCAGTCACAGCACCACCGACGCGAATCAGTTCGCGGCCTTCGACGAGTTGAGGCGACGCTTCCCCACGTGGGAAGACGTCCGAAACGCCCCCGTCGAGGACGTCATGGACGCCGTGCGTGTCGCCGGTATGTCCAGTCAGAAGGGCCCCCGCGTCCAGCGGGCGCTGGAGATCGTGGCGGCGGATGGCCGGGGGGAGGACCTGGAGTGGCTCGGGAAGATCCCGGTTGGTGAGGCGATGGACTTCCTCGTGGCGATTCCCGGCGTCGGCCCGAAGACTGCGGCATGCGTGCTCTGCTTCTGCTTCGACGCACATGTCTGCCCCGCGGACACTCACGTGCATCGCATCGCTCTTCGCGCTCACATGGTCGCGCCGAGGACCGACGCGATCGCTACCCAAGAGAAGCTGACGCGCGCCATTCCCGAGGGGCGCGCCTACGCCGCTCATATGCGCTTGATCGCCCACGGTCGTACGATCTGTACGGCGCGATCGCCTAAGTGCGATCGGTGTCCCGCGCTCGAGCTGTGTCCGTTTGGGCGCAAGAAGCAAGGCATCTGACCAGGAGGGGTGGGGCAGTGCGCGCGCTCGGTGTCGTCGCGCTGTGGAGACTTGCCGGGTTGGTGATCGCGATTCGCTTCTTCAGCTGGATGCCCCGCCGACGCCGATCGCGATCTGCGTTGAATCGTGCCAGGCGATCTTCGACGCGGGGTCACGGCGGTCGCGCCATTACAACCCCCTCTTCAGGTGTCAACTCCCGGCTCTGACTGGCCGATAGAGAGCGAAACCCCCCGTTAGAGCAGGGGAAAGCATGCGAATTATGCTTGCATTAAGACGCAGCAGATGACTTGACACACGATGACTTAGATTTCATACTGCTCCAACGCATAAGCCATTTCGCGGAAAAGGGCCGCAAATCAGGCCCTCCAAAGCAGTAACCGGAGGCAGATAGCTCAATGGCAAAGACGATCGGTATCGATCTCGGAACGACCAACTCGGCATTCGCCGTGCTGACCGGCGGCGAGCCGGAGGTCCTTCCGAACGCCGAGGGTGGTCGCACGACCCCGTCGGTCGTGGGCTTCACCGACTCCGAGCGCCTGGTCGGCACTGTCGCCAAGCGCCAGGCGGTGACGAACCCCCTCAACACGGTCTTCAGCGTGAAGCGCTTCATGGGCCGCAAGTTCGCCGAGGTCACCGAAGAGATGACCATCGTGCCCTACGACGTCAAAGAGGGCAGCAACGGCGACGTCCGCATTGGCGCGGGCGGCAAGGACTACAGCCCGCCAGAGATCGCCGCGATGATCCTGCAGAAGATCAAGACCGACGCCGAGGCGTATCTCGGTGAGGACGTCGACTCCGCGGTGATCACCGTTCCGGCCTACTTCAACGACGCACAGCGCCAGGCGACCAAGGACGCCGGCACCATCGCCGGCCTCGAGGTCAAGCGCATCATCAACGAGCCCACCGCGGCCGCGCTCGCCTACGGTCTCGACAAAGAGGCCGACCAGACGATCCTGGTCTTCGACCTCGGTGGTGGAACCTTCGACGTCTCCGTGCTGGAGATCGGCGACGGCGTCTTCGAGGTCAAGTCGACCGCCGGTGACAACCAGCTGGGTGGCGACAACTTCGACAAGGCGATCGTCGACTGGCTCGTCGCGGAGTTCAAGCGCGAGCAGGGCATCGACCTGTCCCAGGATCCAATGGCCCTGCAGCGTCTCTACGAGAGCGCGGAGAAGGCGAAGATCGAGCTTTCGACCACGACCTCGAGCCAGATCAACCTGCCGTTCATCACGGCGGACCAGAGCGGCCCCAAGCATCTCGACGTTCAGCTCACCCGAGCCAAGCTCGAGGAGCTCGTCCACGATCTGCTGGAGCGCCTCGTCGGCCCGACCAAGCAGGCAGTGGCCGACTCCGGCGCGGCCGGCATGCTCGACCACGTCGTGATGGTCGGCGGTATGACCCGCATGCCGTCCGTTCAGGACCGTGTCAAGGATCTGACCGGCACCGAGCCTCACAAGGGCGTCAACCCGGATGAGGTCGTTGCCATCGGCGCGGCGATCCAGGCGGGTGTGCTTGCCGGCGAGGTCAAGGACGTGCTTCTCCTGGACGTCACTCCGCTGTCGCTCGGTATCGAGACCAAGGGTGGTGTGTTCACCAAGCTCATCGAGCGCAACACGACCATTCCGACCAAGAAGAGCGAGGTCTTCTCGACCGCGGACGACAATCAGAGCCAGGTCGAGATCCACGTTCTCCAGGGTGAGCGCGAGATGGCGGCGCACAACCGCACCCTCGGTCGCTTCAATCTGGTGGGCATTCCGGCCGCCCCACGAGGCGTGCCACAAATCGAGGTCACCTTCGACATCGATGCCAACGGCATCGTGAACGTGTCGGCCAAGGACCTCGGCACCGGTAACGAGCAGAAGATCGAGATCAAGGCCTCGAGCGGTCTGTCCGAGGACGAGATCAGTTCAATGGTCACCGATGCCGAAGCGCACGCCGAGGACGACAAGCAGATGCGCCGCATCGCCGACGCCCGTAACCAGGCAGAGGCGCGGGTGCACGAGGCCGAGCGCCAGCTCAACGAGCACGGCGACAAGGTCGACTCCTCACTGAAGAAGGAAATCGAGGAGGCCGTCGCCGGCGTCAAGGACGTCACCGACGGAGATGACGTCGATGAGATCGAGGCGAAGTCCGCGACCCTCACCGCAGCGCTCCACAAGCTCTCCGAGCAGGTCTACCAGCAGGCGGCCGCCCAGCAGCAGCCCCCTGCCGGTGACAACGGCGCCGACCCGGCCGCCAGCTCGGACGAGACGGTGGAAGACGCCGAGTATGAGGTGATCGACGAGGACGCCGACGACACCGCGAAGCAGGTCTAGCCACGACCTGACCACCGGCACGCGAAGAAGGAGAATTCAAATGCCAGCACTGACGAAATTCGACCCGCTCCGTGACATCGGGGCGGTGCGCGACGAGATGGATCGTGTCTTCGGGCGCGCGTTCGGAGAGCGGATCGCCCGCACGTGGACGCCCGCCCTCGACGTGCTCGAGACGCCCAACGCCATCGTTCTGACCGCTGAAGTGCCCGGTCTCAAGGCCGAGGATGTCGAGGTCGAATTCGACGACAACGTGCTGAGCATCTCCGGCGAGCGAGTCTTCGCGGAAGCCAGCGACGACGGCACCTATCACCGCATCGAGCGCGCGTATGGCACCTTCTCGCGCAGCGTCACGCTGCCGAGCGGAGTCAAGGCGAGCGAGGTGTCCGCGGAGGTCACCGACGGCGTGCTCACGGTCACCGTGCCGAAAGCCGACGACGTGAAGCCACGGAAGATCGACGTTCGCCAAGGCAACCTGGCGGGCTAAGGCAGTGACCCCCGACCCCACAGACTCTGTGGGAGGCCAGTCGCGCAAAGCGCCCTCGTCATCAGGCGGAGGCGTCCGGCGTGGCCTCAGCGGAGCCATCCCAGACCCCGAGCTGGTCGAGGAGATCATGGAACTCGCGGGTGACCACGCGGCGGTCTCGTCGTCAGAGGTCGATCCCGCGGAGCACGCCCGTCTTAAAGCCCAACTGGCCGATCTTGCCAAGGAGCGTGAGCAGCTTCGCGACGCGGCAAAGACCCTTCAGAGCGAGCGTGACGCCGATCGTGCCGAGCACAGCAAGATCCTGTCGGCTCTGACACGCGAGAAAGAAGCGCTGGAGCGCGCCACGAAGTCCGCCCGCAGCGAGGCGGAGCAGCATCAGTCTCAACTGGCGAACGCCACAACAGCTGATGCCGATCACCAAAAGGCCGTCGCCGAACTCACCCGTGAGCGGTACGAACTCAAGAGGGCCACCGACGAGCTGACCAAGGAGCGCGACCGCGCTGCCCAGGCTTACGAGAAGGCCGCGTCGGAAGCCGAGCGACTCCAGGCCGCTCTGAAGGACACCGCCTCCGATGGCAACGCGCAGAAGCAGGCCGTCGCCGAACTCACTCGCGAACGCGATGCGCACAAGAAGACGGTGGATGCTCTTACTTCGGAGCGCGACCGAGCCAGTGAGGCGCATCAGAAGTCCGCGGCCGAGGTCGAACGCCTTCAGAGGGCGTTGAGCAACGCCGCATCAGACGGTGATACCCAGAAGCAGGCGGTTGCGAAGCTCACGACCGAGCACGATCGCGCCCTGGCCTCACGCGATGAGGCCGTCGCCAAGATCGCGGAGCTCGAGAAGAACCTTTCGGCGTTCACCGAGGAACGCGAGCAAGAGCGACGCAAGAACCGCGAGACGCTCAGCGACCTCACCTCGGCCCGTGAGAGCACTCGCAAGTCCCTCAGTGACATCACATCCGAGCGCGACTCGGCAAAGAAGGCTCTTGAGGAGACAGGCTCACGCGCCGCAAAGCTCGAGACCTCTCTTGCTGAGGCGACGAAACAGCGTGACGAGCTTCAAGCGAGCCTTGCCAGCGCGAAGTCAGCCGGCGAGAACCGCGGCGCTGAGCTCGAGGAGGCGGCGAGCGAACTCAAACGACTCCAACTCGAGATCACCGATCTCAAGGTTCAGCGCGACAACGAGGGCCGTGCTCGTGAGGCCGGTTCAGTCGAGCTGCAGAAGCTCAAGGATGGTCTGTCGGGAGTCACCGCTGAGCGCGATGAGCTTCGGACCGCCGCCGAGCGGCTCGCGGCAGAGCACGCATCCGCATTGAAGCAGCAGCAGCTTGGTGCGACGCAGGTCACGAACGAGCGGGACCAGCTGCGCGAAAAGCTGACCGCGACTCAGGCGGAGGCCCAGCGCCACCGTGAGGCGGCCTCCGCGGCTAAGCGTGACTACGACGCGAAACAACGCGATGCCGTCGCGCTGACCGCACAGCGAGATGAGCACAAGCAGGCGCTGGATCAGGTTTCTGCCGACAGGGAGCAGCTGCTGGAGCGCCTTAAGGGCGCGAGCAGCCAGGCAGAGGAGTCACAGCAGGCACTCACCGCGGCGCAAAAAGAACTCAGGGAGCGCAACGAGGCCTTACGCGTGCTCTCGACCGAGCGTGACGACCACAAGCGCACTGTCGTGCGGGTGACCGCAGAGCGCGACCGCGATCGCAAGGCTCTCGAGGCCGCCACCGCCGAGGTGAAGAACGCGTCCGCCGCTGCCAGTGAGCTGGGTGCCAAGGCGGAGCGCCTCGAGAAGGAGCTCGCCGCCGCGACCGCCGAGTCAACGCGTTTGGAGCGATCGCTTGCTAAGGCAACCGATCAAGGGGCGCGTCAGCAGAACGCGCTGACCGACCTTACGACCGAGCGCAAGCGCAACCGCCAGGCCTTGACCGAGGCGAACGCCGCGCTTGAGGGGCAGAAGTCCCAGCTCGTTGCTGTCACAAGCGAACGCGAGCAGCTACGAGCCGGCGCGCAGAAGCTGACTGCCGAGGCCGAGGCTCTCCGGAAGACCGCTTCCAGCGCAACCACAGAGCTCGAGGCCGCGAAGAAAGCTGCGGCGGAACTCACGCAGGCGCGTGACGCGGCACGAGCGCAGGTCGAGAAGCTCACCTTCGAGCGCGATCAGCAGCAACAGGCACTGGCCGAGATGACTACCTCCAAAGAGAAGGCGGCCAAGCAGCTTGAGGCGACGACCGTGGAGCGCGACGCTCTTTCGACGTCACTCAGGGAGATGACCGCGGCACACGATGCGGCTCAGAAGGAGCGGACGGCGGTGCGCTCGGAGCTCGAGGGCCAGCAGAAGGCTCTGAAGCAGGCGGCGGAAGACGCAGCCAAGCAACAGAGGCTGATCGATGGGCTCATCACGGAACGGGACCGCCAGAAGAAGGACCTCTCGGATCTGGCGGCTGACCGTGACGCCAAGAGCGCGGCTCTCATCGAGACCAGGAACGCGTCCGAGCAGCGCCAGCGAGAGCTGTCCACGCTCACAGGGGCCCATGAGGCCCAGACCAAGAGCCTCGCCGCCGCGAGCGCCGAAGGAGAACGCCTCCAGAAGGTCATCAGCGAGTACTTGGCAACGGCAGAGCAGCAGAGAGCTGCCCTGGCACAGATCACTAAAGAACGCGACCAGCAGGAGGAGACCATCACGTCTACCACCGCTGACCTCGAACGCCTCCAAAGTGCCCTCAACGAAACCACCTCTACGGTGGATCAGCAGCGGACCAGTCTGAGCGAGCTCACCGCCGAGCGAGACCGTGAGCGCGAAGAGCGCCAACGGGTCGTCGCGGAACTCACGTCAGATCGTGGGAACTATCAGAAGGCTCTCGCCGAAGAGAAGTCGGCGCACGAGCAGAACCAGAATCGACTCTCTGAGTCACAGGCCGAGGTGGAGAGCCTGAAGGCCACGGTGTCTCAGCTCTCTGATGACCTCGACCGTCACCGAGACTCATTGGCCTCATCTCAGGAGGAGATCGCCAAGAGCCGCCAAAGCATCAGTCGTCTTACGTCCGAGAGCGATCGCCACCGCGACGCGCACTCACGAGCAAGCCGTGATACCGGGAAGCTCAAAGAGGAGATCGCGGCTCTGACCGCGGAGCGCGATCAGCTCGCTCAGGTCTTGGACGAGGTGAGAGCCGAGCGTCGACGCGAGATGGGCTCCGGGCCGACACAAGGTGTCGTCGATTCCGGGCAACTCAATGCCGAAGTCGATCAGTACAAGCAGGTCATTGCCGAACTCGAAGCCGAGCGCGACCACTATCGCCGCGCTCTCGATGAGGCCGCGGCCACCTCCGCACCGGTGGAGAGCCCGGACGACGATGTCGCAGTTTCTCAGGTCGCCGCCGAGCGCGATCAGCATCGGCAGGCATTCCTCAATCTGCAGGCGGAGTTCGACGAGTTCCGCAAGCGGGTTGCGGTCAACCGAGCGTCCGAGGTCACCGAGGCGTCGGTGGAAGGCCACTTTGGCGCCACCGCTGAGTCAAAGTCCCCGATAGAGCAGGCAATCGCCGCGGCGACCGTGGCTCAGGAGGGGAGCGAGGCCGACAAGATCCAGAGCGAGCGCGACGAGTACTTGGAAGCGCTCCGTCGTCTGCAGGCAGAGTTCGAGAACTTCCGTAAGCGGACCGCGCGCGAGCGTGCCTCCGAGGGAGCGCGCGCTGCCAGAGGGCTACTCGAGGACCTGCTCCCCGTCGTCGACAACCTCGGGCTTGCCGCACAGACACTCGCGAACGACGAAGTCGAGCAGGCGACCGGCGTCGAAATGGTGCTCGGTCAGCTCAACGGCGTCCTTGGCTCTCAGCAGGTCGAGGTCATCGACGCGCCTGAAGGCGAGGCGTTCGATCCCGAGCTGCATGAGGCCGTGCAGGCCATGCCGACTGACGAGCATCCCGAAGGATCCGTCATGGCTGTTGTTCAGCGGGGCTATCGTTTCAGCGACGGCACTTTGCTGAGGCCCGCCCGCGTCGTAGTGGCGAGTTCGCCGCTAGTGCACGACGACGCACTCGGCGAGTAGTTGAGCAACCTGTACGACAGCCTCGGCGTTCCACAAAGCGCTACCCACGACGAGATCCGTTCGGCGTACCGGAAGCTCGCGCGCGAGAACCATCCGGACGCCAACCCGGACGACGCAAGCGCTGAGGAGCGCTTCAAAGAGATCTCGCACGCGTACGACATCTTGGGAGACGTCGAGAAGCGGGCTCAGTACGACGCCGAGCGCGCGAACCCGTTCGCCCGAGCGGGTGCCGGCGCTGCCGGCGGGCGCGGGCGGGCG
>CAMYIK010000117.1 GCA_947258365.1 uncultured Thermoleophilia bacterium
CTGATCGATCTGAGGCGCGACCGAGCCCACTCGACCAGAAAGCATCTTGAGGATGCGCTCGATCTCCGCGCGCTCTTCGGCGAGCAGTTCCGAGGCAAGGTTGTTTTGCTCCACCAACTCCAGCGGCTCTACGAAGATTGTCTCGCCAGAGGCAGACCGATCGTGAACCAAGCCCGGAACGGCCTTACGGGCGGAAGCCTTGACCGCCAGTACAGGGCGCCCGGCCCGTGAGGTCGTGAAGCTCTCCTGCAGGTGCTCCGCGTTCCGCTTAGCCAGTTCACCAACCAGCTGCTCCGCCCGCGCCCGCGCCACCGCCAAGGCACGCCGCACGCGCCCAAGCTCCGGTGAGGCCGTGTCGAGTACTTCACCACCAGGACCGATCGCCCGCGTCAGCTCCGACGCCACCGCAGCCAGAGCGCCCACCTCGAGCTCGCTCATCAGCGCACCGAGCGCCGGCGCGAGTTCGCGCAGCGACACGACCCGCTCCCGCAGGTCCAGCGCAATCTCCAGCGTCTGTGCGAGGTCGTAGAGCTCGTCGGGTTCCAACAGCCCGCCTCTCGCCGCGGCCGGCAGCCGGTCGCGCAGATCTCTCGCGCCTCGCGGGCCACCGATTCCACCTTCTCTCAAGGCGAGCGCCTCTTCGGTCTCGGCAACCCGACGTGCAACCTCGGCGAGATCGCCAGAGGGAGTCATGCGCTCAGCAAGCGCCTCACCCGCGCCGAAGCTCGTCGCCGCCGATACGCGTTCACGAATCGCGGGCAGCTCTAGGAGTTCGAGACTTCGGTCGTCCATCGCGGGTCATCCTAGAGCGGGTGAAGATGTTCGGCGGTCGGCTTGCTATCGGAAGGGACCGCACCCGCAGGAAAGGAATAGTCAGCAAAATCGCCGACCCCGGAAAGTCGGCCTCTCCCCCTCGCATCGCGCGCACTTTCATACCCAGAAACCCGCCCCGGCCAACAGGAGATTTGAGTGAGCGACGCGGAGCTGCGAGACCGACTCATCACCTCAGCGACAGCGTTTGAGGATGCGCTGGTGCGACTTCGCAATGCGATGGAGGCTCGCAACTGCGCCGTGCGCGAAGCGCTGGACGCGGGCTGGGACCCGGACGACATCGCGGCCGCGACCAATCTCACGGTCGGTCAGGTCTGTAACGCCGGCAAAGGGGACCCCATCAGCCCTCCCCCGCTCGAATCCACGAACGCTCAGCTCGCCAGCTGATTCGTAAGTCCGTGGCTATCGCCGGTCGTCAGCCTCCGGCGGGCGTTCCCCAGTCCTGGGACCGGTGACCGCCCTACTCGTTTTCGCCGGCTACGAGGCTCGCGCGGTGTCGCGCTCGACCAGCCAATGACCTAATCCATCCACTTCGCCGCCCTGATACTTGGCTACGGGCAAGCGTCGCGCCGCCTCCGGTTGCCGCCTGAGACCCTCGATGGTGTGGATGGCCGCGGGATAGCCGCTGAGCTCGCCGGCGCTCGATGATGGAAGCGCTCTGGCGCTGACCGCGCAACGGCTAACGAGCCAGGCCTGCACGGTGGCAGTGCTAGCCGACCTTGGGCCTCCGCTTGGAGAGCGGAACGGGCCGTTACCCTGTAATAGCTCGTCTCGCGCAAGGAGCCCATGACCGCGATCCTCGTCTTCTCCGTCGTCTTGATCGGTTTCGGCATCGTCTCGCGCCGACTCGACCGCATAGGGATCACGAGCACGATGGTCTTCGTCGCAGCGGGGCTGCTGGTGAGCCCCGAGCTAGTCGATGTCGTCGCCGTCGATATCGACGTCGAGGAGAGCACCGTCGAGTTGCTGGCAGAGCTCACGCTGGCGATCGTGCTGTTCACAGATGCGGGCAGGATCGACTTCACCGCGGTTTGGCACAGCCCACAGATCCCCGTCCGCCTGCTCGGCGTCGCGTTTCCGCTGACGATCTTGCTGGGCCTCGGGGTCGGCGCGGCCATATTGACCGATCTGGACTTCTGGGAGGCGGCGGTCCTCGCCACCATCTTGGCTCCCACCGATGCAGCTCTCGGTCAGCCCCTGATCACGAACCGCGCCGTCCCCGCGCGACTGCGCCAGGGACTGAACGTGGAGAGCGGTCTCAACGACGGCCTTTCGGTGCCAATCCTGTTCGTCTTCGTGGGCATCGCGGGCATTCAGGAAGAGACCCGGTCCTCGGGTTTCTGGTTGCAGTTCGTCGTCGAGCAGATCGGCCTGGGGGTAATCGTCGGTCTGGTGATCGGATTGGGCGGAGCCTGGTTGCTGGATCGGGCGCTGCATCGCGACCGGGTCAACCAGACGTTCCAGCAGCTCATCGCGATCGCCCTAGCCGTGGTCGCGCTCACCGCTGCCGAGCAGTTCGGGGGCAGTGGCTTGATCGCGGCCTTCGTGGCCGGCTTGGCGGCGGGGCGGGTATGCCGGCCACTGACCGACCGGCTGCTCGAGTTCACCGAGGAGGAGGGCCGGTTGCTCACTCTTGGCACCTTCTTCATCTTCGGGGTGGCGTTCGCGGCCCCGAGTATCGATGAGATCACCTGGGAGATTCTCCTCTATGCGCTGCTGAGCCTGACGTTCGTCCGAATGCTGCCGGTGGCGCTCTCGATGATCGGCATGGGGCTCGACCACTCCACGAAGCTCTTCCTCGGTTGGTTTGGCCCCCGCGGCCTTGCCTCTCTCGTGCTGGCTCTGATCGTCTTGGATGAGGAGGCGCTTCTCCAACGCGAGGAGGTGTTCACGGTCGCCGTGATCACCGTGCTGATCAGCGTCTTTGCCCATGGCGCCACCGCCCAACCGCTCGCAACAGCCCTCGGTCGCCACTGGGAGCGCGCCGGTATGGCGGACGCCCCGGAGATGCAGGACGTCAAGCCGATCCCGGCGCGGGGCTTCCGGGACAGCCCCGATGCGCCGCCGTGGGCCTGAGCGCGCGCAGGGAGCCTTTCTCCCACTGCTGCGCGTGCTTGCGGCGGCTAGCCTACGTCGCGCTCAGGTCTAGGCCGAGGAGCCCATGACAGCCCTTCTCGTTTTCGTCGTTCTCGTTCTTGCCTATGGCCTGGTCTCGCGACTGCTTGGCCGCCGGGCCATCACGGGCCCGATCGTCTTCGTCGCCGCGGGCCTCCTGGTGAGCCCTGAGGCCCTCGACATCGTCAGCATCAACGTCGAGGAAGAAGCTGTCAGGTTGCTCGCCGAACTCACGCTGGCGATCGTGCTCTTCACAGATGCGGGCAGGATCGACTTCGCCGCGGTTAGACAGAGCCCGCAGATCCCTGTCCGGCTACTGGCGATCGCCATGCCGCTCACCATTGGTGTGGGTGTCGCCGTAGGGGCGATGCTGCTCGCCGATCTGGAGTTCTGGGAGGCCGCCATCGTGGCCGCCGTCCTCGCCCCGACCGATGCGGCGCTGGGACAGGCTGTCGTCAGCAACACGGCGGTACCCGCCCGCGTCCGCCAAGGACTCAATGTCGAGAGCGGCCTGAACGACGGACTCTCCGTACCGTTCCTGTTCATCTTCATCGCACTCGCCGGCATCGAGGGCAATACCGGGTCAACCGGCTTCTGGGTGCGGTTCATCCTCGAGCAGGTCGGCCTTGGGGTGCTTGTCGGATTGACAGTCGGGCTGGGGGGCGCGTGGCTGCTCAAGCAGGCGCTGCAAAACAACACCGTCGGCGCCACCTTCCAGCAGCTCACAGCCATCGCGCTCGCCTTGATATCTCTGCTCGGCGCCGACGAGCTCGGTGGCAACGGCTTCATCGCGGCCTTCGTTGCCGGCATAGCGGCGGGGAAGGTCTGCGAGCCCCTCAGCGAGCGGCTACTGGAATTCAGCGAAGAGGAAGGGCAGCTGCTGACCCTCGGAACC
Source organism: uncultured Thermoleophilia bacterium (assembly GCA_947258365.1). Classification (GTDB taxonomy): domain Bacteria; phylum Actinomycetota; class Thermoleophilia; order Miltoncostaeales; family Miltoncostaeaceae; genus CAMYIK01. Next base: position 3,842 of record CAMYIK010000117.1, read on the forward strand.
TTCTTCATCTTCGGGGTGGCGTTTGCCGCGCCGCGTATCGATGAGATCACCTGGGAGATCGCTGTTTATGCCGTGCTGAGCTTGACGCTGGTCCGGATGGTGCCGGTGGCGCTCTCAATGCTCGGACTGGGTCTGACGCACGCCACGAAGCTCTTCATCGGCTGGTTCGGTCCGCGCGGCCTCGCCTCGATCGTCTTGGCGCTGATCGTCCTGGAGGAGGAGGGCGTGGTGGGCCGAGAGGAGGCGTTCACCGTTGTCGTGATCACGGTGCTGTTCAGCGTCTTCGCCCATGGCCTCACAGCACGGCCGCTTGCGAGAGCCTTCGGTCGCCACTGCGAGCGGGCGAACATGCCCGACGCTCCGGAGATGGAGGAGGTCATGCCCATCCCGACCCGCTTCCGCGGCGAAGAGGAAGAGGACCGCATGATGGCCTGAGCGCCGGCCTGCCCGGAGCCCGCCCGCCCCCACGTCACCTGAGGCGCGAGCAGCTGATGGAGGCGACTTCCCGCGTCCGCGCCACCGACCCTGTCGCGACCACATCCGGACGGGAGGCGCCATCGGCCCCGCAGTTGATCGAGCGGCGTGTGGGTACTCTCGACCTTGAGCGCTCGGTCAGGTGGGGCATTCCTCCTGCACCTCCGGAGCGAGGGCCCGACGGGCCTGAAACCGAGCCCAATGAACCCGAGGGCTAGCGGGCGATATCGCTCCCCGCGAGCGAGCCGGGCTGGAAGTCCTCCGCGCTGAAGCCCTCGTTGACTCGCGAGATCAGCAGGTTGAGACGCCGGATCGCCGCCTGAGAGCGTCGCTGGTTGGCGATCAGGTCAGCCTCGGTCACGGTCGCCGGCGGGATGTTGCCCTTGGCGAGCTTCGGCACCGAGAACGAGACGCGGCGCTGACCAGGTCCGTCACCGATCGAGCCGAATCGAAGGCCCGGAACCAGCTTGGCGGGAGTGATCGCGCCGTCGGCGATATCTCCTCCGGTCAGGCCATCATCGATGCGCTCCGCCAAGGCGTTGGCGCGCGCGACGGCCACCTGGGAGATGCGGCGGTTGATCAGGACTTGGCGAGCGGTGAACTTGAAGCCCGGCTTCGCCTTACCCAGCCGTGGAACCACGATAGGCCTCGGTCGCACCGATGGCGCCTTGTTCAGCAACTCTGACCCGGCGACGACGACACTGCCGTCGAAGCTGTCCGCGTGGAGGCTTCCGTTCTTGAGGTCCGATGCCTTTAGGCCGGCGGTGAGCCGCTTACGCAGCGCCTTCTCGCGAAGCAGAGCGGCGATGGCGAGACGCTGGTCGATTTGAAGCTGGCGACCGGTGAGCTTCACCGGTGAGTTCGACCGGATGATCGAGAGCGTCACCCGGCGGTTGTGCTGGCGCCCGAGCGCCGTTGCGTTCGTCGAAATGGGGGCCGTCTCGCCGAATCCGACCGCGCTCAGCAGAAGTGGCGAGACGCCACCTTTGGTCACCAGGAAGCGGCGCACCGCGCGGGCGCGGTCCTGAGAGAGCTTCTGGTTGAAAGCCGACGAGCCAACCGAGTCCGTGTGGCCACCGACGGTCGCGCGACGTCCCGCGGTACGCACCAGGTCGGCCAGCTTCAAGAGCACCTGCTGGCTCTCGGGTCGAAGCTCGTGGGAGCCATAGTCGAACACGACACGCGAGGGAAGCGAGATGTTCGCCGGGGGAACCGCCGCCCTCAAGGCACCCGGGGTTCCGGTCACACGGACTACCTGCCGCGAGGTCGATTTCTGACCGTCCGAATCGGTGACGGTAAGCGTGACGGGGTAGTTGCCCGGCCGGGTGTAGGTCTTGGACGCTTGAGGGCCACGTGAGCTGGTGCCGTCGCCGTACTCCCAGAGGACGGACACGATTCCTGAAAGCCCAACGGCGCTCGCCCGGATCCCCGCGTCACCGACAGGCACGCCGGAGTTGGGATCCAGAGACAAGCTCGCGTCGAACAGCACCTGTCCGCCACCGCCAGGTAGCAGCACCGGATTGGCGATCGGCCGGGCCTTCTTGATCGGGTTGATGGTGTATCTGCCGACAGGGGCCGCGATGCCGTTGGAGACGAGCTGCACCGGGTAGGTGCCGGCAGGCAGGTCCGGAACCTTGATCTTGATGCGCTGCGAACGCCAACCGCTCGCTTCACCAACCGAGATACCACCGAAGGTGACTTGGCCGGTCGAGGCGTCTTGGCCGGTGCCGAAGCCGGTGCCCCCGATCGTCAGCTCAGAGCCCGCGTCACCCTTGCTCGCGTCCGCGCCCTTGACGATCGGGACGGGACCCTTGATCGAGTCTGGTGACAGGACCTGTAGCGGCAGGGCGCTCGAGAGCGCGCCATTGGGGCTCGCGACGGTGATCTGCCGGATGCCCGGCGTCGCGAGGTCGGCGGCGGGAATGGTCAGGCTGAGAAAGTCGCTTGAGACGAAGCTCGTTGGACGGGCGATCCCATCGACCCGGGCCGCAGCGCCAGGCACGAAACCGGAGCCGCGCACACCGACCACGAGCTGCTGCGAGCCGACCACGATCTTCTCGGGGTTGATGTCGTTCAGCACCGCCCCCTTGGCTGTGAGAAACAGCGGAAGCGAATTGAGCGTCACGAAGCAATCGCCGGCGTGGCAGAGGCGAACGTCGACCTCCGCGCTACCGATCCGAGTCACGATCGAGCCGGGAACCGAGGCCGTCAGGCTCTTCGGTATACCTCCGGCTGCGGTGGCTTGAATCTGCGTCGGCAGCGGCACTCCGTCGACGTGGATCGTCGGGTCGCCGGTGCGGCGCCCGCCCACGGCCATGCGGACCGCCTTCGGAAAGCGTCCGTCGACCCTGACCTCAAAGCCCTCTCCCGCGGCGGCCTGAGCGGGACTGATGCTGGTGACGCCGTAGACGTGGAAGCGTTTTGTCGGCGACGGATTGGTGCACACACCCGCCTTGCAATCATGGACGCTCAGATTCCGTGGACCAACGCCCCTGAGCCTCCCGGCAGGAATCGTCGTCTGGAGCTGTTTGGCGTTCTTCGGTCCCGTGACGAGCACGCTCGTCGGCAACTTCTTGTTGCCGACAAACACCCGTGGGTTCACGTTCTTGTTCGGGAACTTGCCCTTCACGGTCACGACCGCCTGCGGGGCGTCCCTTACGGCGAAGTTCGGGTTGAGATTCTCGATCTCTCCGCCGGCAAGTGCGCTCGGCGCGAGCACCGCAACGAACACGGCCACGCCAACGGACGCGATCCACGATCGACGAGCGCGAGTGTGTCCTGGTCTTGGCATCCGTGCCGCTCCTTAGCCTCGCTTGACGTCCACGCCTTCGAGGCTGCCCGGCGCGAAATCGTCAACCGAGAAGCCCTCGTTGAAGCGCGAGATGAGGATGTTGATCCGCCGAATCGCCGCCTGGGAGCGCCTTTGATCCTTGACGAGGTCGGCCTCGGTGACCGGACCCCTCTTGGCCTTCGGCAGCGGCACGCTCTGCACCGTGAACGGGGTGGTCTTCTGAGGCGCGCCCGCCACCTGGACCGAGACGAAGCTCAATCCCGGAGCGAGCTTGTCGGTCGTGATGGCGCCGGTTCTCACATCGCCGCCCTGGATACCCTTCTCGAGCCGCTTGATCAGAGCGTTGACCCGGACCACGGCCGTGCGGCTGATGCGCTCGTTGATCCGCAACTGCTTCCGCGTGAAAGGAAAGCCGCGCTTGGCTTTCGGCAGCTTGGGCACTGTGATCCGCTTCGGCCGCGCGGCGGCTACCGCCGTCGCCTTCTCGGCTCCGGAAACGATGACCCCTGAGGTGAAGCTTTCCGAGTAGAAGGCGCCGTTCTGGATATCGCCGCTCGTCAGCCCGGCTGCGAGACGCTGGCGCAGGGCGCGCTCGCGCAGAAGCACGGCGCTGGCGATGCGCTGGTTGATCTGCGCGGTGCGCCCGTCCAGCTTGATCGGATTGGTCGAGCGGGCGATCTGAAGCGTCACGCGCCGGTTGCGCTGGCGCCCGAGCGGCGTGTCGTTGGCGTCGAGTGGTGCGCTCTCGCCGAAGCCGATTGCAGTGAGAAGCAGCGGCGAAACGTTGGTTTCCTGGATCAGGAAACGCCGCACCGCCTTGGCGCGCTCCTCGCTGAGGCGCAGGTTGTACGCGGCGGGGCCGATCGCGTCGGTATGACCGCCAATGAGGCTCCGCCGGCCGACATTCCTCACGAGCTTCGCCAGCTTGCGAAGCACCGGCTTGGCCTCCTCGCGAAGCTCGGCGGAGCCGAAGTCGAACACCACGCGGTTGGGGATCGACAGGTTGACCGGTGGAAGGTCCACGCTGTCGCGCCGCACGCGGATCGTCTGTCGCACCGTGCTCGAGCGCCCGCCGGCGTCGGTCACAGTGACCGACGCGGTGTAGCTGCCTGGGCTGTCGGTGGGCTTGGAAACGGTCGTCTTATTGGTCGTGG
>CAMYIK010000118.1 GCA_947258365.1 uncultured Thermoleophilia bacterium
CGTGTTGGGGATCCGGTCGTCTTGATCGGCCGGCAAGGGTCCGCGCGCATCACGATCGAAGACCTCGCACGAGTCCGAGAGACGATCAACTACGAGGTGACGTGCTCGCTGAGCCCCCGGGTTCGGCGCGAGTACGTGGAATGAACGCGCTGATCGAGCGCCTGCGGGGGCCATTCGCCAACTTCTCAGGTCCCGGGCCGGGATGGATCGTCGGAGGGGCTCTACGCGACGCGCTTCGCGGCGTTGCCGCCGACGATGTCGACATCGCGGTCTCCGGAGACGCGAAGTCCCTCGCGAGGGCTCTTGCGGCGGAACACGACGCCGGGTGCTTTCAGCTCTCGAAGGACTTCGACGCCTGGCGCGTTCACTCCGCGCGTCTGCCGTTCACGATTGATCTCACACCCCTTCAGGGCTCAAGCCTGGCTGAGGATCTCCGCCGTCGCGACTTCACGGTCAACGCGATCGCTCTGCCCCTCGACGGCGGGGACTTGATCGATCCCCATCACGGTCAAAGAGATCTGGATTCATGCCTACTGCGCATGGTGGACTCCACCGCGTTCTCTCGCGATCCAGTGCGGCTGATGCGACTGGGCCGATTCTCGCGACAGCTGGAGTTCGGGCCGGACTCTGTGACGGCGAGTCAAGCCAGAGCCGATGCCGCGCTACTTGCCGATGCGCCGCCTGAACGTGTCTTTGACGAGCTTGCCCGCACGATTCGTCTCGGCGGTGCCTGGCAGGCGCTCGAGCTGTTGGATGACATCGGGGTGCTCACCCAACTCGTGCCGCAACTCGAGGACGCACGGGGGATGCAGCAGAATCCGTATCACCACAAGGACGTCCTCGGGCACATCCTCGAGGTCGTTCAACACGTCGAGGAGATTGTTGCCGACCCTGAGTCGATTTTCGGCTCTCTCGGCCCGAGAGTCCATGAGCGCCTCTCCGCGCCACTGGCCGATGAACTGACCCGCGGGCAGGCTCTGGTTCTCGGCGCCCTTTTTCACGATGTCGCGAAGCCGGCGACCCGAGCGGTGAGCCCCGATGGACGCGTGACGTTCATGGGGCACGACGTACAGGGCGCGGACATGGCCGACGAGTGGTGTCAGCGCTTTCGTGCCTCCAACCGCGTGCGCTCCTTGGTGACCAACTGCGTGCGGCAGCACCTGGTCCTGGGATTCCTGGTGCATCATGCACCGCTGTCGCTGAGGCAGATCGACCGATATCTGCGTCGGGTTGCCCCGGAGGAGGTCGAGCTCAGCGTCTTGACGGTCGCGGATCGCCTCGCGACCCGCGGCGAGCGCACCCGGCAGGCGGCTATCGACCGACATCTGGCGCTGGCGCGAGAAATCACGGCGACGCACTTCAGCCTCGTCGATCGCGGCACGATCAGGTCGCCGCTTGACGGAGCGCAGCTCGCGGAGCGCCTCGGTCGAGAGCCCGGCCCATGGTTGAGGGATCTGCTGGATGCATTGCGCGAGGAGGTGCTCGTCGGTCGAATAGGAACGCCAGAACGTGCCGTCGCGTTTGCAAACTCATGGCTATCGCAGGGGAAAATGGGCGGATCTGACCAATCGGGCTCTGGGCAAAGGCGCTAACCTGCTCCGCTGTAAGGCCACGTTGCGTCGTTTGCGCAGGGTGGTTTGTTTTTTTGGCGACTACGTCACTGGAGCCTGATGCGACTACGTGCAGTCGGCATCACTCTGGCTGTGTTCGCAGCCGGCGTGTTTACTGCTGAGAATTCCAACTCTGCCCGCGCGGCTCAGAGCCTGCCCGCCTGTAAGGCGCCGAAGGCCGCACCGTCAGCGGAGAAGTCCCTGATAACCCAGATCAACCGCGAGCGTAAGCGTCGCGGCGCGAAACCCCTGAAGAGGCTGACCAGGTTGGTCAGCAGCGCTCGGGCCCACAATCGATGGATGGCGAGCAAACGCCTGTTCGCACATCCTTCTCGGCGCATCAAATTCGGACTCGGCGGGCCCGCTTCTCAGAACCTGGCCTTCATGCCGAACGCACGCAGCGCGTTCGCCGGATTCATGGGAAGCCCGCCCCACAAGGCGAACATGCTCCCCAAGAAATGGAAGAAGATCGGTGTCGGGGCCTCGAAGTGCAGTGGCATGATTCTGTTCACGGTCAACATGACCGGCTAGTCACCACCGGCCAACCCTCAACCGCGCTCTCAGGAACGAGAACGCAGCGCCCTACTGCGTCCTCGGTCGCCACGATGCCCTGCATCGATCCTCCTGCGCGCCTTTGGCACCTGCGTCCTTGTAGGGCTTGGCTCTCGCCTCTGGGAGCATCGACACAGGTCAGCCGGTCCGGCCTTCGGTGCCTGCCGTTTTTCGGTTGGGAAGCGGCTTGGCGGGCTCTAGGCGATAGCCTGCCGGCGTGGTCCGCATAACCCGCGTCTACACGCGTACCGGTGACGCCGGTACGACCCGTCTTGGCGACATGAGTGAGGTCGCCAAGACGCATCCGCGAATCGCCGCGTATGGCGATGTCGACGAACTGAACAGCGTGATCGGGCTGGCGCGTTCCGCCCAGCTCTCCCGTTCGGCTGAGCGGATCCTGAGTCGCGTTCAGAACGAGCTCTTCGACGTCGGGGCGGATCTTGCGGTGCCGGGAACGGGCGGTGATCGGCTGCGCGTCACCGACCCCCAGGTCGATGCTCTCGAGCGTGATTGCGACGTCTTCAACGAGCCCTTGCCGGCCCTCGAGTCTTTCGTTCTTCCCGCGGGCAGTTCTGCCGCGGCGGCGCTTCATCACGCACGCACCGTCTGTCGCAGAGCGGAGCGCTCCGTCGTTGCATTGGCCGAAGTCGAGGAAGGGCAGGTCAGCCCGGTGGCGATCCGCTACCTCAACCGTCTCTCGGATCTGCTCTTCGTCATGGCTCGCGCGGCAAACCACGACTCAGGTGACGGTGACGTGATGTGGCAGCCGGGCGAGACCCGAGATGGCACTGCGACGGACTAGGGCAGGGCTCTAAGGCCTGACGGCTCCCTGATAGTCGCTCCGGCTGTTGAGGCTGGAGACCTTCACGACGTCGCCGGTCTGTGGCGCGTGGACATACTGTCCTCCACCCATGTACATCCCTGCGTGACCGAGGTCGGCCCGGAAGAACACGATGTCCCCTGGCTGGAGCTGGTCTCGAGGCACCCTGGGAAAGCTCGACCAGATGGCGCCGGTGTAGTGGGGGACACTCTTGCCGATCTTGCCGTAGACATACGAGAGGAGCCCAGAGCAATCGAAACCCTCCGATGGCGACGCTCCAGCCCACTTGTAGGGAACTCCGAGCTGCTCGAGGGCGAGAGCGACCGCTGCGCTGTTTCCGCTTCCGGAGGGAATTGGAGTGCTTTGCGCGGGCTCGGTGGCGGGTGTAGCCGGCGTGGCGGCGGGCGTGGTTGCTTGAGGCGTTGAAGCGACCCTGTCGCGCGCCTGCTGGGCCCGAACGGCGGCCTGCCGTCGTTCAGCTTCCTGGCGGGCGCTCAAGAGCTTGGCGAGGTCGCCCTCTACCTGGCCGAGCACCCGCTGGCGCTCCTCGAGCAATCCGGCGACCCGCTCTCGCTCTCGCTCGCTCGTGGCGAGCTCCCGCTCCGCCGCCTTCTGATCGGTCTTGAGTTGCTGGCGCGCGCGGTCGAGAGCTACCCGGTGAACGCGGATACGACCCGCGACGTCGGCGTCGCGCCGAGTGATGCGCTCGAGCAGGTCGAGGCGCTCGGTAACGGCCGCGACGCTCGTGCTGGTTAACAGAACTTCTGCAGTCGAGGGTTGAGGACGAACGTAGAGTACTCGGAGCCGGTCACCTAAGGCGATCCGAGCCCGTGTCAGCGACCGTTCGTTCGTATTGATGTCACCCGTGTTCTCTTGAATCCTGCCGTCGATATCCGTCAGCCTGTAGCGGGCCCCGTTGTACGCCTCCGCGGCGCTCTCGAGGGCTGCGTCAACGCGCGCGACATCCGCCTCGATTTCCGCGAGTTGTTGGCGTTTGGCGTCGATTCCATCGGGCGCGACGGCGGTAGGCGGCGCGGCCAGAGCTACGGTCATGGCCATGGCGAGGACGGCGGTAAGCAATCCTCCCCGGTACGCACGCTGCGCGATGGGACCGTTGTGGTCCAGCTTCATGGCAGAGTTCCCGTTTCGACCAAGGACGCTAACAGCGTATTTCCCCATACGCTAAACACCGCGGCATCGCCGCAACACTGCGATGACTGAGACCCTTGTCCGTCTGAGGCGAAACACCAGAATGGGTGTGTTGAACCAATCATCACTTCTCAAGCGGCCTTCGTGGCATCTGGGCCTAACCCTGCTCGCGGTGATCGCGTTGCTCGCGATCGGGTTCGTCGGCAATGCCAGCGCCGCGGCAAACGTCAGCGGCAGCGCCTTTGGCGCGCAACTCGGCGGCGCGACGGTTGCCAACGCCAACCTTGCTGTCGGTGGAGTCACGACGACGGCCCGTCACGGAGCCGCGAGCGGTGCGGGCAGCGCCGTCGGAAGCTCACGCGTCGAGCTCGCGCCATTCGAGGAGAGCGTCATCGGCGTGGCCAGCGCGAGCAACGTCCAGCTGGCCAACGGCCGAGTCACCATCACGAGCGTCAGCATCGACGCGATTGCCACGGCTGGTGGGCGAACCGGTGTCGGCAGCCTCTCGGTCCAGGGGCTGGTAGTCGATGGAGCGCCGACCGCGGCCTCCGTGGGCTCCAGCCTCGAGATTGCCGGAATTGGACGCCTGATCTTCGGTGAGCAGGTATCGAGCGGCCCGGGCAGTCTTCGCGCGAACGCCGTCCGACTCGAGGTAACTGAAGCTGCCGCGGGCCTTCCGCTTGGTACCGCGGCCCTGATTGGGCACCTCGAGCTATCTGCGAAGGCCAAGCCAAAGCCGGTGCCTGAGAGCGGCCCATCACCGGATCCAGGGCTCCCAGCCGACGACGAGTCCGCGCCCAAGCCTCCGTCACGACCTGCGCCCCAGAAGCCCGCGCCGAACGCAGAGGGTCCGCAAGAAGTCGAGCCGCTTCCTGAGCCCGGGTTGGTGCCGGAGGCGGGCGGTCTCGCTCCGCTCCCACCTGCTTCCTCGACCGCGGTGGGGCTACCGCGGCGTCCTGCGCCGGTCGTGGATCTTCCTCCTGATGGCAGCTATGCGTTCCCGGTGACGCGGGACTTCGGATACATCGACGACTACGGCGCGCCGCGCGCCGTCACCGGCTGGCATCACGGCAACGACATCTTTGCTCCCACCGGCACTCCGGTCGTGGCGGTCGCAAGCGGTATTTTGTCCAAGGTCGGTGTCAACACCCTGGGTGGCAATCGCCTCTGGCTGACGGATGATCGCGGCAACCAGTTCTACTACGCACATTTGTCCGCATATGCGCCCAGCACGATCAACGGCGCTCGCGTAAGAGCGGGCGAGGTGATCGGCTTCGTCGGGAACAGCGGACAGGCGATCACCACCCCACCGCATCTGCACTTCGAGATTCACCCTGGTGGGCTGGACAGCGTGAACCCGTATCCGTACCTGCTGGCGTGGGAGCGTGGTTCGAATGTGGCCCTGGCCTTCGAGGCGGCCACCGTTGCCCGAGGGCAAGCCCCGGCGTCCGGAGCGCTCTTGGTCGAGATCACGCCGGATAGGGACGAGGTACCGACTGACGACTCCGGCATAGCCCGCGCCGTCGGATAGGGACTCGCCAACGTCTGGTCTCGGCCGCAAGCGGGCAGATCGCGCGAGATACTTCAGTGGCGGCTGAGAGTTTCAAACGACAGATGTACGCCTCGCAAGGGGTCTGTAAAGGGGGTCTGGCAACGGATTCGGCGTGCGAACGTCACTATGTGGTCTCCCGCTACCTCCTTCGAGCCGCTTTCGGCGCCGGCTTCCTGAGCCTCGCGACGACGGCTGTGGCGACCGCCCCACCACTGGTTCTCGTCACCGAGAACGGCGGTATTTCCTCGGGCGCGCCGAATCAGCACCGGCTGGCCATCTACGCCGACGGCACCGTCATCACGGGCAGCGAATCCGGGAGCATTGATCGCGAAGACGCCCGTGAGATCGCCAGGGGGGTCTTCAAGGCGATTCGCGGAGGTTCAAACGACCAGCGCGCCAAAGGCCTGGCAACCAGCCGGATCACCGCCTGAGACGGGTCCGACGTGCGGGCCATGGACTTTTACGGCCTCGGAGTCTGCGATCGGAAGGAGGAGGTCTCCTCTGCGTTGCTCGATGCCGAGCGCATGAACCTGAGCCGCCCGGAAGAGCTCTCCGGCCCCTGGATCGCGCACGTGAGCCCGGCGGATGGCGTTCCGGGCGAGGCATCGGCGATACGCGGCCGCTTACTTTCCGGGGCCTGGATTCGAGTTTCCGGCAGCTCGCCGCGGCCCATAAGCTCAGGCGGCCGGGGCTACCTGTTGACCCCGCGGCTACTGCTGCCACACGAGTTCGGGCGCCGCGCGCCGGGTACCACGATGTTCGAGTTGCGCCACCGCGCGCGCAAGGGCCCCAGGGCCCTACTGCGGGCGCCAACGCTGCGGGTCACCTCCGATGGACGGTGGATCGGAAGGCGCGGCGACGGCTCGTGGTCGACCGGGATGCTTGGTCCGGACGAGCTCGAGCGGAGCCTCACGAACCTTACGCGGCTCGGCTACTTCGTTCTTCGGCGTCGCTACTCTCACCGCCGACTGCGTCGCTACCAACACACGACTCTTGTCGTCTGTGGCGAGCGAAAGCGCACCCTGACCGCAACAGGCCTCGCGCGGGGAGTCGTGACCTCGCGATACCCCGTCGGCCTTGCCCAGAGCTCTTCAGTGCTTCTTTCACTTCGCCCCGAATCTCTGGAGGACTACGAGCCGCAGGCCGTACGGGTCTCCTGGCGAGCCACCTCCCGAAGAGCACCGAACCCCCTCGCATCGATGCCACTTCGCGTCAGGCGCCGCTCGGGCGCGACGACGCTGGTCGGATATCGGGCTAAGCAGATGTGGTCACGGTACGGCGAGCGCACCGTGACCGGAGTGGCGGGATCGGGATCACGCCGCTATCTGCTGAGCGTCGAGCCCGCCTTCTAGGTCACCGTCAGGGTGCCGACCATCCCGGCTGCGCGGTGGCCCGGCACGGCGCAGTAATACTGATAGGTGCCTGCCGGCAGCGTCACGGTGATCTGCGACATGCCGCCTGAGCTGACGTCGCTGCTGACCGTCGTCACCGGCTGATCGATGGCGATGTTGTGAATCCCCGCCTGAGGATTCGTGAACCGCAGGGTGATCTCACCCGCCGGAGCAGTCGCGGTCGTCTGCGCGAAGGCGAGACCTGCCGGGGCCGCCGCGATGTCGATCAGAGTCTGCGTCGGGCCGGGCGGTGGTGGGGCAGGAGTTGGCGGAACCGGAGTCGGTGCGGGACCGGGACCGGGAGTTGGTGTGGGCGTTCCAACGGGTGTGCCGACCGGTTGCCGCACGGTCTCGCAGTTCGAGGCCGTGCGATCTGAGGCATCAGCCACGACGATGTCGCGCCCGGTACCGCAGTTCACGGCTTCCGAGACGCCATCACGCGAGACGATCCGGTCATTGCCCGCACCGCCCACGAAGATGTCGACGCCCTTGCCGCCGTTCATACGGTCGTTGCCCTTGGCGCCGAGCACCCGATCGCGGCCGTTGCCGCCGTTGATCGTGTCGTTGCCATTGCCGCCATTCAAGACGTCGTTGCCATTGCCGCCATCGAGCCGGTCCCTGCCGGCGCCACCGAAGGCGCGATCGTGTCCGTTGCCACCGATGGCGCGATCGTTACCGGCTTGTCCGCGAAGCTGGTCGTTGCCCTTGTTTCCGATGAGCTGGTCATTACCGGGCCCACCGAAGAGGCGATCGTTGCCGTTGCCGCCGAGTAGCCGGTCCTTGCCGGACCGGCCGAGAATCCGATCGTTTCCGCCGGCACCGCGCAGGACGTCGGCCTGAGCCGTTCCGCGCAGAGTCTCGTTGGATGAGCTGCCGTTCGTGGTGATACCCACGGCGACGCTCGCGCCCAATGCGAGCGGAACGGCGACAAGAAGCGCGACATGCTTCATGGACATGACTTCTCCCCCCAAAAAGTGCGCGCGCATGAGGCGATCGCGCGCTTTCTCGTAATTACCCTACGCGGGGGGTCCCTGGATGGTTCAGGCGTCGACCAACCCGCTCGCGGAGCACAAAGAAGGTGCGAAGCACCGACCAACCGGCCCGTGTCAGCGCCGTGGGGCGCGAGAACCAAGCCCTACAAGGACGCAGGCGACCGAAGGGAGCGAAGGAGGATGGATG
>CAMYIK010000119.1 GCA_947258365.1 uncultured Thermoleophilia bacterium
CCGGGGGAGCTTCGGTCAGCCCCGGCAAGCCCTCGCGTGTACGGGCGCGGGTCTCCAGATGGGGAAGGCCTCTGCCGCTCTCTGGACGAGGCGGAAGCGGCGGCAGCGATTTGGCCATGGACTGTAGATGTAGCGCGGCAACGTGAAAGGCGGGTTAAACGGGTGATTAGGTCCGCCTTAACGTAGGTGGCCCTAGTTGCCGTGGCCTCGTGGTAGATCGGCGAGCTGATCGGCGAGCGCATCGGCCAGCCCGGCGCGTCGACTCGCGCGCGCCGCGCGAATCTTCAACCGATCCAGCTGCGCCAGCCCGTCGGCGTCGAGATCGTCCACCGCAGCGTGCTTCTCGAGCTCTTCCACCCGGGCCGCCAAATCACGGACCTTCTGCCAAAGGTCGTCGGCGACCTCATCGCTTTGCCCGCCCATCAGAGCGACGTCACTCGCTGGAGGAGGATGTTTCCTCGCTGCTGCCAGTCGCATTCTCCGAGGAGCCCGCCGCGGATGCGGTAGAGGAATTGCCCTTGCTCCGGCGGCGGCGACGGCGCCTGCGGCGTGGCTTGGGCGTGGATTCCGCTGTGGTCTCCTTGGGCTTGGTCTCGGTCTCGGAGGCGCCATTGGCCGAGGCCGCTCCGGTCTCCTCGGTCCGCATGCGACGGCGGCGGCGGCGCCTGCCGTTGGAGTTGCGTTTGCGCCCCTCACCAACGCCGATCACATCAGCTTCCGGAAGCCGTGGGAATCGGTTGCGGAGGGAGTTCCAGGCGCGCTTGGAATGCAGGGCGCGCGGATGCAGGGCGCCGATCGCGGCCCGCAGGGAGCGACGTCCATCAGCCGTCGTGAAGTCGATCGTGTCCAAGTAGCCCCGCAGCTGAGCCCAGCCACCACACGCACCGGCAGCTCGCGCGGCGAGGCGGATGTGCTCACTGCGAACGGGAACGTCGTCCCGACCCAAAGACACCAGCAGTCGGGCCGCCTGCCCAAGTCGCAGCGGAACCTCGCCCTCCGGCGGAACCGGATCGGGCGGCGGATCGCCTGCCGCTCGCAGCCACGTCGCGATCAACGCCAGCTCGCCGCCGTTGCTGATCAGGTGATGGGCTTCCCACGCAGCGATGCGGGCAACCTCCTGGTTGCGCCCGGGCCGGTTGTTGTCGGCCAACGCCCGGGAGATCTCCCACGCCCACGCCGGTGCCCACTCAGACGCTTCGTTCAGTGCGCCCCAGCGGCGGCGGTCACCAGAGCGGCCCATCTGCTCGACCGAACTCAGGCGATCCCAACGCCCGGCGGCATCGGCGTGCCACCAGAGGGCGCGGAGCCGCTCGCGGGTTGTCATGCGGAGCCGGTCGAGGACCCGCCGCGGAACGTCCGCGGGAAGGCTGGCCTTCAGGTCGGGTTGCGTCAGCAGCGCCATCGCCCATGCACGCCACATCAGCTGGTCGCGGTTCTCGGTCGCGTCGCGAGCGATCAGGCCCGAGAGTGCGAACCACGCCACCCCGGCGCCGGGGCTGATGCCTTCGGAGACCGTGGTCGTGATCTCCTTGAGGTCCACCTCTTCCGCCGCGGCCTGGACCCAGTCCTCCATGACCGTCAGGGGAAGATCGGCGGGGTCCGTATGCCTCCAGCCACCCTCTCCCAGGCCATCGACGATGTCCGCTGCGGCGGCACCGCTGTTGACCAGAACCGGGCCCGTCTCTTCGTGAGATTGGAGCAGCTCCGCCGCCTTGGCGAGCTTGCCGCGCTCGTCGCTGTTGACCGGCGGTCCGGCCACCCGCCCAAGCGGTTGATACCAACCGAGGCCGAAGACTTCGTGGCTGGTCTGAACACCCATCTTCTCGCCCGCGGGCAAGAACTCGACGGACACGGCCTCCTTGCCGGGCGCGGGGCGCATGACGCGGCCAAGGCGCTGGACGAAGACACGTTCGGATGTGGTTGGGGCCAAATGCATGACGACCGCGGCGCGGGTTTCGTCCCACCCCTCGGTGAGGAGGTCCGCGTTGCAGAGGACATCGATGTCCCCTTCGCCGAACTCCTTGAGGATGCGACGCAGGTCGCGCTTGGGCGTCTGCCCCGAAACGGCGGCGGCCTTCACGCCCCTGGCGATCATTTCGTCGGCAAGGGCATGCGCCTGAGCGACTGTCGCGGTGTAGGCCACCCCGGCGAGTCCGAGATCCGCGAAGTGGCTATCCCAGACCTCGGCGCAGGCCTGATGCCACTTGGCGCGATCAAGCGCGCGCCCCAGGCTGCCCTGATCAAAGTCGCCGCGCGAGATTGTCACGTCGGAAAGATCGACAGAGCGCTCGACGCGCAGTGAGCGGAGTGGCGAGAGAATCCCTCGATCGATCGCTGAGCCGCGATCGAGAGTGGCCGAAACCGGTCCAAAGACCTGCTCCACATGGCCGGTGGTCGTCGAGCCCGTTGCCGTGAAACCTACGACGATCGCCTTGTCAGGACGATCGAGCAGTCGACTGGTCTGCTGACCGAGGGCGGTATGGGCCTCGTCACAGATCACCAGATCAAGCGCGCCCCAGCTCATCTTGTCCGCGTGCCGCAGCGTGGCCTGGTAGGTCGTGATCGTCACGCCGCGCGTGCCGGCTGTCTCCGGCCCGCCGGTATGGACCGGCACTGAGGGAAAGAGGCGCGCGAAGGCGGCTTCGGTCTGCTCGGCCAGGTTGCGGCGCGGCACGAGCACCAGCGCGGAACCCCCGACAGCGGAAGCGAGAGCGCTGAACATGATCGTCTTACCGGAACCGGTCGGTGCGTCTACCCAACTCCGCGTGGCGCCGTTGGACAGACGTCCGGACAGCTCGTCGAGCGCTTCGATCTGGTGATCGCGCAGCACGACGTCTGGCCACGCCGTAGCGGGGTCATCGAGAGCGTCACGTAGGGCTTGCGCCACGTCGGGACGCGCCGGGCTGATCGTCGAAGATGCGTCGATGGCGTTTTGCATCGCTGCGCGCTGATTCAGCGCTAACAGAGGTTCGCTCCTACAAGAACGGCCTTACGAGGACGCCATATCCGATGGCGGACTCAGGCACCTATGTGGGGTGCGGAGCCGGTCAGGGCAGGAGACGCAGCGGGAGGCATATTACCATCATCACTGGACGCAACGTAGCCCGTCGGCGGCCAGCACTACGATTCGGGACATCCATCGTCTGAATCTCAAGCACGAAATCGGGGGCGTGGAGTGGCTTCCCTTGGCTGCCGTCGCGGTGGCGGCGCTCATTGTCGGGTTCGCCGCCGGGTGGCTGCTGCGGGGTGATGGTGGTGAAGCCACGGTCTTGCCGGCGGCCGATGCGGCGCCACTGGTCGAGGAGACTCCCGCTCCGCCTCCCGCACCTGAGCCCACCCCGCCTCCGCAGACGGCGCTTCCACGCTCCGAAGTCGATGTCGCGGTGCTCAACGGTGTTGGGGTTGCAGGCCTGGCGGGACAGGCTGCCGAGACGCTTCGCACCAGCGGCTACCGAATCGTCCAAGTCGACGATGGTCCGCGACTCGACGGCCCCACCGAGATCTTCTTCGTCGCCGGCCGAAACGCAGAGGCCCAGAGGCTTCGGCGAGACCTCGGTATCACCAACGCAGTTACCGCGCTGCCGGATGGACCCGTGCGCGACGTGATTCCCGAGGCGACCCAGCTGGTCGTCCTACTCGGAGCCGGGTAGGGATCGCATGAGCCGCAGCCGGCCACGCATCGGGCTCCGCGTCGCCCAATACGGAGCGAGCTGGGACACGCTCCGCGACTGCGCCCTTCTCGCCGAGCGCCGCGGCTTCCACACCCTCTGGGTCAACGACCACTTCCGGACCCCGGGGCGCCTGCATCTGAAGCCGGCGTTTGACGCCTTCACGACCCTCGCCGCGCTGGCACCAGCGACGAGCGCGGCTCGTCTGGGAGTCGCGGTGCTTTCCGCCTCATATCGACCACCGGCCGTGGCGGCCAAGATGGCGACGGGTATCGACACGATCAGCGGAGGCCGCCTCACAGTAGGCCTGGGCACCGGATCAGACGTCGAAGAGCACAAGGCCTATGGGGTCCCCTTCGGATCCGGAGCTGAGCGGGCCTCCCAGCTCGAGGCGAGCTTCGACGTGATGCGGGAGCTCTTCGACTCGCCGGAAGGCGCCACGGTCGGCGAACTGGTCGGCGCACAGAATCTTCCCGCGCCCGTGCAGGCGGGCGTCCCCATCTGGATCGCCGCCAATAGGCAGCGCCTGCTGCGCTTCGCCGGCCGGCGAGCCGACGGCATCGTGACGGCCTTCACCGATGCGGACGGCGTGTCTCGCCGACTCGGGGTCGCGGCCGAGGAGACTGAGCAGGCGCAACGCCCACCACTGGCCTGCGCGCTCTACACCTACGTGCTTCCGGTCGACTCGGAGCCGGAGGCGCTCGCGTGGCTTCACGACGAGGCGAACGCGTTGAATTCCACCCCCGCCCAGGTATTGCGATGGCTGAGAACCACCGGTCTGGTCGACACGGCCTCAGGCCTTCGAGACCGACTCGGCGAGTACGCGGCTGCCGGTGTCACCGACGCCATCTTGGTTCTGCCAAACCATGCCCCGTCTGACGCGATAGACGCGCTCGCCGACGCTGTCCTACCCCAGGCGCAGGGTCCAGCCCAGCCGGCCGGTGGCCGTACCGAGGCGAACCTCGGCGACCTGCTCGTCGAGCAACACCGGCGCGCGGGGCGTGGAGCCGACGTGGCGGTGATCGAAGGCGATCGCAGTTGGAGCTTCGACGATCTGTCGCGTGAAGCGGGGCGTGCCGCTGGGGCCCTCGCGTCGCTCGGAGTCCACGCGGGCGACCGGGTCGTCATCGCCCTCCCAGACGGCATGGATTGGGTTCGGGCATTTCTTGGGACGGTCTGGCTGGGCGCCGTCGCCGTGCCCGTCGATCCGCACACCACCGACGACCGGCTCGCAGAGATCATGGACGACTGTGAGCCACAGGCTGTAGTGACCGATACCACGCAGCTGGGAGACGGGCGAGCGCGGGCGATGGTGGCAACTCACCCGGAGGCGCTTGCCTACCTGGTCTACTCCTCCGGCTCCACGGGCAAACCCAAGGCAGCGATGCACTGCCACCGCGACCCCGGCGTAAGCGTGGCGACGTATGCGAACGAGGTGCTCGGGCTCGAGCCCGGCGACCGATGCCTCTCTGTGGCGCGGCTGTTCACGTCGTTCGGCTTCGGCAACGGCTTCTTTCGCCCATTGGGCCGTGGCGCCGCCACTGTCCTGACGCCCCGGCGCCCGAACGTCCGCACGACCCTTCGGATGGTGCGGGAGCAGCAGGTAACCGTGCTGAACGCGGTCCCGACTTTCTGGTCGCACGTCGTGACCTTCCTCGAACGTCACCCGGACCCGGAAGCGCTCACGGGAGTCCGGCTCGCGGTGTCATCAGGAGACAGCCTGCCCGCGACCATCGCGAACGCGCTGGTCGAGACGACCGGGGTATCGCTCGTCGAAGGCCTCGGCTGCTCGGAGTGCTCGAATACCTTCATCAGCTGGCGGCCGGGAGAACATCTCCCGGGGACGCTCGGCCGGGTGATCGATGGTGTCGAGATACGCCTGGCAGACGAGGACGGGCAGCCGGTGCCGCAAGGTGAGCCCGGCCGACTCTGGATCCGGAGTGAATCGAATACGACCGGCTACTGGCGCCGAAGTGACCTCACCCGTGAGCTCGTCTATGGGCCGTGGCTACGAATGGGCGACATGCTCCGCGAGGTCGCGCCTGGCACGTTCCGGCACGTCGGACGATCGGATGATCTCTTCAAGGTGGACGCCCAGTGGGTCAGCCCCGCAGAGGTGGAGGCGTCGCTGCTGAACCACGACGCCGTTCTCGAGGCCGCGGTGGTCGGTCGACCCGACGACCACGGCCTGCTTCGGCCTTCTGCGTTCGTCGTTCTCGATGGCAAGGCTGAGCTGGAGAACCCCGATGAGACCCTCCGTCGGCACGTCGCGCACGAGCTCGAGCCCTACATGGCTCCGGCGTGGGTGCAGATCCGAAACGAACTCCCGCGACTGGCGTCGGGAAAGCTCGACCGGAGGGCCCTAAGAGAGTCCCTTGATGAAGGGCACTAGCGCGGCGTTCACCTGATCCGGGGCCTCCTGTTGAACCCAGTGGCTGACGCCGGGCAGGCGAGTGACCTGGGGGTCGCCCTCGATCTTGGTGATGGACCGCTCCAGCAGGATCTCGCCCATGTACGCGTCGGCCTCCCCCCAGATGATGTGGGTCGGAACGGTGATCGGGGGCAGATCGGGCGGTGGCTTCAGCCAGCTCGCCGGAGGGATGTTGGCGCGGTAGTAGTTGAGCGCGGCGGTGAGAGCGCCCTCTTCACTCAGAGCGTCGATGAAGACGTCTTCATCGGCCTTTGAGATCGCGCCGTCTTTGGCGGTGCCGTAGAGCGCGCTGCGGAGGTTTGCGAAGTCGTCGTTGCTCAACCACGCCTCGGCGACGCCCACGAATTGGAACAGCAGCATGTACCAGCTCTTTCGCTGCTGCTCGGGAATCTGGCGCGCCTCGGCCGAGGCCACCGGGTGCGGTGAGTTGAGGATCGTGAGGGAGCGGACCAACTCGGGCCGAACGGCCGCCGTTACCCACGCCAGGCTTCCACCCCAGTCATGGCCGACCAAGTGTGCGCTGCCCTCGCCGAGAGCATCGATCAAACCCATGACATCGCCGGCGAGCTTCTGGATGCGGTAGTCCTCTACCGCCTTTGGCCGGTCCGACTCACCGTAGCCACGCAGGTCAGGCGCGACGGCCTCAAAGCCCGCAGCCTCGAGTGCGGAGAGTTGGTAACGCCACGAGTACGCGAGCTCCGGGAACCCGTGAAGCAGGATGACCGGGGGGCCAGAGCCGACCCGATCAACGGCGAGCCGTACGTCTCCGACTTTGATTCTCTCGCGAGCCACGCCGGGACAATAGGCGACGGCTAGAGACACTGCCCATGTAAGTCCATCGCCCGGGGGCCGACTATGGGAGTGCGAGGTCATTGACCTCCTCACACGGTCCCAGAAAGCGCCGCGGGCACCGGCGCCTGGGAACACGATCGGTGATGCCGCGGGCACCGGCTCCCGATCGACCCCCAAGGGTAGGACGCTTCAACCAGCGTCCTACCCCCCCTCTTTCCCGACCAGGACGCACCGCTCTGGCGCCGAACTGTGTCCTATGGCGTGGGACCAGAAGACCGGAGAAGGTTCCTCCAGAGAGCGCTGATCGGCGCTGCGCTGCTTTCACTCGTCGTGTTGCTCCTCATCGAGATCGTCGTGATCGTCGCCCGCGCGGAGGATCCGGTTCGCGCGCTCGGCGACCACCCCCTGCAGCTGCCATCGTGGCTCTGACTGTTCCGGGCGTGATTGCCGGAGTTCCGGGGCTGGCCCTCCTGCGCCTATTGCGACTCGCTCCGCTGATTCGGAGCTGCCGAACTGGCGGATGTGCGACGGCGACTCGAGTTGCTCGAGCGCCGCCTCCGCCGCTAGATCAACGCAACCAACGGTCCCGCGGCGAACGGCGACCGATACTCGACGCCCAGCGCGTCGTAGACGGCCGCGGGCACGGAGATGTCCGCCAGGTAGAGGTCGCCAACGACATTGACTTCGAGTCCGCGCTTTGGCGCGGCGAGCGTAAGCGTCGCGGTGGCCTCGACATGCGGATCGTGGACTATCCCGGTGCGCAACTCGAGTCCCGACGGCACGTCGAGAGACGCCCGCGGCACCGCCGGCAGGGCTCGGATGAGCTCGGCGTATGACCCTCGAGGAGCGCCGTCGAGCGAGTAGCCAAGCAGCGCGTCGACAACGAGGTCCGGACCGTCCGGCAACGGGAGCCCCTGGGCCACCCGCACTCCCATTCGCGTGAGGATGGCGTGCTGTTCCGCCGGGACGGGAGTCAGCCGATCCGGTTCCGACGCGAGTCGGACGTCGACCTCAGCACCGGCATTCGCCAGATGGCGAGCCGCGACCAGCCCGCCGCCGCCGTTGCCGCCCGTGCCGCTCAGCACGAGGACCCGGGCATCTGAGACCTCACCGCCCAGCAGGTGTCGCGCAAGGTTCGCCACACCTCGCCCGGCGTTCTCCATCATCCGGACCAGGCTGATGCCGAAGTCGTCGATCATCAGCCGGTCGACCTCGACCATTTGATCCACCGTCAACCACGGGACGTGGTCCCGCGGCACCGTGGTGACTCCCGACGCCACGTGGCTAGACGTGATCCTTGTTGGCGTCGCCACCTCGGATGGAATCGAGGTAGATGATCTCGACGGGGCCC
>CAMYIK010000120.1 GCA_947258365.1 uncultured Thermoleophilia bacterium
GGCGGTGATGGCTGTATGTCGTTCCGGCGCGAGCCCCACAAGCCGCGTGGTGGACCCGATGGCGGAAACGGCGGCCGTGGTGGTCGCGTAGTCCTCCGCGTCGACCCGACGGTGGAAGACCTTTCGCATTTCCGCGCCAAGGCCCATTTCTCCGCCAGGCCTGGCGGTAACGGCGAGGGCGCGAACAAGGATGGTCGCTCCGGCGAGGACGTCGTCATCCCTGTGCCGCCCGATACCCGCGTGTTTCGCGATGACGTAGAGATCGCCCGCCTCTTCGAGGGCGACGAGCCGATCCAGGTGGCAAAAGGTGGCAACGGAGGTACCGGAAACCGGGCCTTCCGTTCCTCGACCAACCAGGCGCCGCGCAAGACGACTCCAGGTGAAACGGGCGAGGGGACCTGGCTGACGCTTGAGTTCCGGCTGCCGGTGGCGGTCGCCTTCGTGGGTATGCCAAATAGCGGCAAGAGCAGCCTCATTCGGGCGCTGACCGGTGCGCCTGCCACCGTGGCGGCCTATCCGCAATCCACTCGACAGCCCGAGCTCGGGATGATTCTCGACGAGCATGGAGAGCGCTGGCTCGCGGCTGATCTGCCCGGCCTCGATGACGCGGGCAAACCTCGCCAGAGGTCATTTCTGAGTCAGCTTGAGCACGCCAAGGTGATCGTCCACTGCGTCGACGCGACCGATCCACGAGACGCAGACGAGCGGATCACGTTGATTCGCGAAGCAATGGCCGACTACCGGAATGCCGACGCGCACGAGATCGTCGTCGCGACAGGGTGCCCGTCTGAGGAGCTGCCGAGCTGGGCTGATCTCGCCGTAGAGGTGGCCGAGGGGGCGGGCGACGCCGAGGCGGCACGTGAGGCGATCCTCAGTCGGCTGGAGGGCGCCGGATGATCGTCGTCGCGAAGCTCGGCAGCAGCACCCTGGTGGACCCTGAGGGCGCGCTGCGCACGGGCACGCTCGCCGAACGCGTGGCTGACCTGGTGGAAGTACGAAGCCGCGGCCACCGAGTGGTGCTCGTCTCCAGTGGCGCCATCGCGTGTGGCCTGGGCCAGCTGGGCGTGAGCGAGCGCCCGACCGCTCTCCCGGACCTTCAGGCGGCATCCGCCGTTGGGCAGGGGGTGCTCTTTCAGCACTATGTGGAGGCGTTTCGCCCGCATGGTGTGCTGCCGGCCCAGGTGTTGCTGACCTCGGGCGACCTGCAGTCCCGACGCAGCTACCTCAACGCCCGAAACACCTTGGAGCGGCTGCTCGATCTCGGCACGGTGCCGATCGTCAACGAGAACGACACGGTCGCGACCGACGAGCTGACCTTCGGCGACAACGACATCGTCGCGGCGCAGGTGGCAGTGCTGCTCCATGCGGGGCTCCTGGCGCTGCTCACTGACCGGGACGGCCTGTACGGCAACGGGAGCGGTGGCCCGGAACTCATCGAGGAGGTCTCCTCAGACGTCGATCCGACTGACTTGGCATTGGCCGATATCGGCTCGGGTACCGGCCGCGGCGGCATCAGGAGCAAACTGGCGGCGGCGGCGATGGCCAGTGCTGCCGGGGTGGACTGCGTCGTCGCCTCCGGGACCACCTCGGGCTTGCTGGCGAGGGCCGCTGCAGGGGAGAAGGTCGGGACGCGGATTCATCACCGCGGCCGACGTGACTCCGCCTTCAAGCTCTGGTTACGCCATGCGAAGCCGGGCTTCGGGCGGATCACGGTCGATGCCGGCGCGGAGCGCGCGCTTCGCGAGCGTGGGACGTCGCTGCTTCCTGTGGGGATCACCTCATGTGAGGGCACGTTCGTAGCGGGGGACGCCGTTGACGTGGTTGGCGAGCACGGACAGGTGATCGGTAAGGGCATCGCGGCGCTCTCGGCAGAGGAAATCCGCAGCGTGGCGGGCCTGCACTCGGACGAGGTCCGTAAGCGCCTGCCGGGCGCAGACGAGGAGGCGATCCACCGAGATCGCTTCGTTTTGGCCGAGGGACCTTCGGTTTAGCGCGCGAGAATCTGACTGACCCGTTGATGAGAAAGGCCAAGGAGATGGCCGACATCGCGGACCGGCAGACCCGCGAGGCGCAAACGCTCGGCCGCTTCACGCCGCGTTGACGCGACGACCGCGTTGGCCTCGTCTGCGGTGGCGATGGCTTGATCAATCGTCGAGAGCAAATCGACGACGTTTGCCGGGGGGATCACCTCCATACTGATATGCCCGACCTCAGGCGGCTCAACATCGAGCGCTAAGGCGATTGCCTCTCGAGCCATCGACTCGACCTGATCGAGGCGTCGGGCCTGCGAAAACACGCCATCGAGTTGATCAACGGTGATCGCCCACCATTTTCCCGAGCGAGTGGCTCGAACGTTGAAGTGGCGGTCGCCGTTGCTACTCACCTGAGACCACTTCCTTTGCCTTCGCGACGGTGTTCGCGGCCGTGCGTTCGTTGATTTCGCGGCGTCGTGGAATCGTGAACTGCCTACTCCTGATCGCCCATACTTCGTGACCTCCGCCTCGCCGGACGAGACGGAGCTCTGCGCCGTGCGCCTTCGCCACGCGGCGCAGCCTCTTCAGGAGCTCTCTTCGCTTCACGACTATAAGGCTAGTCCGGTAGAACGCACAAGTCTGTCGCGATAGACTTACTCCGAGCGGCACACTTTCCAGCGCGAGCGAGGTTGGGCCCATTCGCTAGGTCGCTGTTACCCTGGGGCCAATGGCGACAGAAACCACCGCACCGCAGGCAGATCTTCCGGCAATCGCCGCCCGTGCAAAGGCAGCGGGACGACGTCTTGGCGCGCTTTCCTCGGGCCAGAAGGATGCGGCTCTCGAGCGGATGGCTGACGCGCTGGAGGCACGCGCGGCCGACATCATCGCCGAGAACGCAAAGGACGTAGAGCAGGCTCGCGCGTCGGATGTCAGCAGTGCGCTGGTCGACCGTCTGTTGCTCGACGAGTCGGTGATCGCCGGGATGGCCAAGGGCGTGCGCGACATTGCGACGCTTCCCGATCCGGTCGGCATCGTCGATACAGGTTGGACTCTTCCGAACGGCTTGAAGGTCACCAAGAACCGCATCCCGCTCGGGGTCATCGCGGTGATCTACGAGAGCCGGCCGAACGTGACCAGCGATACGGCGGCCCTGGCGCTGAAGAGCGGCAACGCCATCATTTTGCGCGGCAGCTCGATGGCGGCGCGATCGAACCGCATCATCGTCGATGTCCTCCTTGGTGCGCTCGGCGAGAGCGACGTGCCGACCGATGCCGTGCAACTGCTCGGCACCGATCGCGGTGATCTGGAGCGACTGATCGGTATGGAGGGCGAGATCGACCTCGTCATTCCGCGCGGTGGGGAAGGGTTGAAGAAGTTCCTGGGCGAGCACTCCAGGATCCCCGTGATCTACGCCGCCTCAGGTAACTGCCACGTCTACGTCCATGAGGACGCTGATCTGGACATGGCGGCCGGCATAACGATGAACGCCAAGACTCAGCGCCCGGGTGTCTGCAACGCGGCCGAGACCCTGCTCGTTCACCGTAATGTCGCGGCGGAGTTTCTGCCGCGCATCGGCAAGGAACTGATCGACGCCGGGGTCGAGCTGCGCGTGTCCGAGGACGCCGCGGGCTTCATGGATGGCCTGGAGACAACTCCCGCCACCGAAGACGACTTCGCCAACGAGTTCCTCGATCTGATCCTCGCCGTCGGCGTGGTGGATTCGGTTGGCGAGGCCACCGACCACATCAGCCGCTACGGATCAGGTCACAGCGAAGCGATCGTGACCTCGACGCTGGTTCCCGCATCTCAATTCGAGGCCGGCATCGACTCGGCATGCGTCTACATCAACGCCTCGACCCGTTTCACCGACGGTGGCGAGTTCGGGATGGGCGCCGAGGTGGCCAACTCGACCCAGAAGCTCCACGCGCGAGGCCCGGTCGGGCTCGCCGAGCTGACGACCTACCAGTACCTCGTCATCGGGGACGGACACCTCCGTTAGCCGGAAAGTAGCCATGCTGGGCGGGAGCTTCGACCCGCCGCACATCGGCCATCTCGTCCTGGCCCAAGAGGTCCTCTGGCAGCTCGGTCTGGATGAGGTCGTCCTCGTGCCGTGCCTTCGCTCTCCTCACAAGCCCGACGGCCACCGCTTCGATCCCGAAGTGCGCCTGCAGATGGTCGAGGCGGCGATTCGCGGACACGACGGACTGGCCGCGTCGCGGGTCGAGCTCGACCGTGAGCCGCCGAGCTACACGGTCGAGACGCTCCGTCAGCTGGCCGGCCCCGGGGTCGAACTCTGGCTCGTGGTGGGGGCCGATCAGCTCCACGCGTTCTCGTCATGGAGAGATCCCGAGGAGATTCTTGGTCTCGCGCGCATCGCGGCGGTCGATCGCGGCCCTGCAGAGGACCTCCCTCCTGACTTCGACGTCAGTCGTGTCGACCGGGTGACGATGCCGCGCGTTGATCTGTCATCCAGCGAGATCCGGCGACGCCTCGATGCTGACGCACCGATCTGGCACCTCGTTCCCTCAGGTGTGGCGGATGTGCTGGCGGTAACCCGTGCTTGATTCACGGCGACTACCGCCAGTACCCTCCGGACGTTCGTTTTCGGAAAGGAACTAGAGCGCAGCCCGAGCAACTGACCGATGCCATTGTGGCCGCCGCGGCATCGAAAAAGGCCCAGGACATCGTCGTTATCGACATGCGGGGCATCGTGACCTACACCGACTTTTTGGTGGTCACGAGCGGCCGGACCCCACGACAGACCCAGGCGATCGCCGCGGAGGTCCGTCAGCGGCTCAAGGACGAACACGGCCTGCTGCCGCACCGCATCGAAGGTGAGCGCGAGGGCGAGTGGATTCTGCTCGACTACCTCGACGCCGTGTTCCACTGCTTTACCCCGGAAGCACGCGATTTCTATCGCCTGGAGCGCCTCTGGCGCGAAGCGCCCCAGCGTGTCTTCGAACCCCCTGCCGAGACGGCCGAGGCCACCCGCTGAGCCCCGCCGGAGGACCCATGCTTAGCGGCAAGCAGCAGAAGCTCTGCGATGAGAGCACGACCGACTACTCAGACCTGAGCGCCATCTTCATCAACTGCACGCTCAAGAAGTCTCCGGAGCAGTCGCACACCCAGGGTTTGATGGACATCTCGAAGGCAATCTTCGAGGCGAATGGAGTCACCACCGAGACCATCCGGGCCATCGATCACGACATCGCGATCGGCGTCTGGCCTGACATGACCGAGCACGGCTGGGACAAGGACGAGTGGCCGGCGATCTTCGAGAAGGTCATGTCAGCGGACATCTTGATCCTCGGCACCCCGATCTGGCTCGGCGAAAAGTCCTCCGTGTGTACGGCCGTCATCGAGCGCCTGTACGCCAATTCGCATCTGCTGAATGACGACGGGCAGTGGGCGTACTACGGACGCACCGGGGGTTGCCTGGTGACCGGCAACGAGGATGGCGCCAAGCACTGCTCGATGAACATTCTCTACTCGTTACAGCACCTGGGTTACGTCATCCCGCCCCAGGCTGACGCGGCATGGCTTGGCGAGGCGGGACCTGGGCCGTCATACCTCGATGAAGGCTCCGGCGGCCCGGAGAACGACTTCACCAACCGGAACACCACCTTCATGACCTGGAATCTGCTTCACATGGCGCGGATGCTGAAAGACGCCGGCGGCATTCCGGCACACGGCAACCAAGCTTCAGCGTGGGACGCCGGCTGCCGGTTCGACTTTCCGAATCCGGAGCACCGCGCCTAGCGCCCCGGCTCGGGGCGTCAGTCCAGGGTGCGCCCCCACGGCAGAATGCGTGGGAGATAGACCACTCCCAACGCTCCGATGGCGGCCGCGATCGCCATCGTCGGCCAGCTCCCGGGCGGCGGTAGGTGGAGTTCAAAGAAGTCGTGCAGGAGAGGGATGGCCATCACGGCGACGTACAACGCCGCCATCCCCACCACCAGGCCGACTTTCCAGGCTTGCAGGGGCCGGCTGATCTCGAGCAGGATCACCAGCCCGATGGCGAGCAGAACGATCGTCGCGGCGGTGCGCGCTTCTTCGAGACCGACATCGTCTGCTCGTCTGACGACCTCGAAGCAGGCGAACGCCGCGAGCGCTGCAGCCGCACCCGCAGGCAGAGAGAAGCGCAGTACTCGATCGAGGAAGCCCGGCTGAACCAAGCGCGTACTCGGCGCAAGGGCGAGGAAGAATCCGGGTATGCCGATGCTGAACGCGCCGATCAGAGTGAGCTGGCGAGGCAAGAACGGAAACGGCGAGCCGGCCAGGGTGGTCAGCAGCGTCAGTAGTACGGCGTACGCGGCTTTGCTGATGAAGAGGTTGGCAACCCGCTCGACGTTGTTGATGACCTTGCGTCCCTCGGCAAGGACGCGCGGCAGCGTGGAAAACGCGTTGTCGAGCAGCACGAGTTGCGCGACAGCCCTCGTGGCCGAGCTTCCCGCGCCCATGGCGATCCCCATGTCCGCGTCCTTGAGGGCAAGGACGTCGTTCACCCCGTCACCGGTCATTGCGACCACATGACCCCGGTCCTGGAGCGCTCCGACCATTTCCCGCTTCTGGTGGGGTGTCACCCGACCGAAGACGGCGTTGGTTGCCATGACCTCCCCAAGAGCCTCCCGCTCCTCGGGCAGGGTGCGTGCGTCGACTCCCTTCTCGGCTCCCGATAGTCCGGCCTTCCGCGCTACAGCAGCGACCGTTTCGGGGTGGTCGCCGGAGATGACCTTCAGGTCTACGCCCTGGTCACGGAAGAAGGCGAGGATCTCCGGCGCGTCGGGACGAAGCTGATCTTCGAGCAGGATCAGGGCAATCGGCTCCCGGGCCGCGGGTAGCTGATCTCCGTTCAGTTCGGAAGCTCGGGCCAGCAACAGGGTCCGCCGGCCCTCGGCTGCGTGCTCGGCGACCCGCTTCGCGTGCACATCGTCGTTGCTTATCAGGAGGATGTCGGGTGCACCGAGGTAGTAGGCACCCATTCCATCGAAACTTGCGGCGGCCCACTTTCGCGCCGATGAGAACGGGATCGCCCCGGTCGCCCGCCACCCATTGGGTTGGGGGTGCTTGGCTGCGATTGCGGCAAGAGTCGGGTTCGGATTTGGATCGGCCGCCGCCATCGCTCCCAGCGCCGCGACGACGCCGTCCTCGTCGTGATCGCCGAGTGGCTCGAAGCCGGAGAAGGCGATCGCCCCAGTGGTGATGGTGCCCGTCTTGTCGAGACAGAGGGTGTCCACTCGCGCGAGTAGCTCGACTGACGCGAGCTCCTTGGCGAGCGCCTGTCGGCGGGCAAGCGCGACAACGCCGGCGAGGAAGGCGATGCTGGTTAGCAGCACGAGCCCGTCGGGGACCATCGCCACAGCCGCGGCCACGGTGCCCTGGAGGGCGTCTTCCCACCGAGTTTCGGTGTCGAGCAGCCTCAGCAGCAGCAGAACACTCACCGGGGGAATGATGATCACGAGCCATTTCAGGATCTTGTTCACCCCGGTCCGCAACTCGCTGTCGACCTGTGTGAACCGTCGGGCCTCGTCGGCAAGGCGTGCGGCGTACGCGTCGGGGCCCACGTGCGTCGCCCGGTAGTGCCCCGCACCCGCAGCGACGAAGCTTCCGGACATCACCTGATGTCCGACGGCTTTCTCCACGGGCTCCGACTCGCCGGTGAGCAGGGACTCGTCGACCTCGAGACCGCCCGTCGCCACGATGTCGCCGTCGACGACGATCTGGTCACCGGCGCTAATGGCCACCAAGTCGTCCTCGACCACTTCATCGACGGCGATCTCCTGCTCCACAGAGCCTCGCACCGCTCGCGCCTTGGGGGCGCTCAGAACGGCCAGGCGATTGAGCTCCCGGCGCGCTCGTAGCTCCTGCACGATGCCGATCGTGCTGTTGCTGAGAACGACTCCGACGAACAGCGCGTCTTGTGGATAGCCGGCGACCAAGATCAGCACGAAAAGCGTGCTGATGATTCCGTTGACCGGCGTGATGACGTTGGCCCAGACGATCTGGCCGAGGGTGCGCGTGGGCGCATCGGGTACAGCGTTGACCCGGCCGTCCGCGACCCGCTCGTCGACCTCGGCTTGGCTCAGGCCGTGGAGTTCGAATGTGGAGCCGGTGGTCGCCACAGGAGGGACGCTACCCCTCTTTTGTCA
>CAMYIK010000121.1 GCA_947258365.1 uncultured Thermoleophilia bacterium
TCGACGAGCGGACCTAGATTTCGCGGTCGAACTCCAGGACCACTTCTGTGCCGTCATCGATCGGCCGGATCTCCGCCCGGTCGCTCATGTAACGCATGATCACCAGACCGCGACCGCGGATCGCCGTGGGGGGCGGATGCTCGACCCTGAGCGAGGGCACTGAGGAGCCCTCGCGGCCGGAGTCCGCGACCCGAAGGCGCGCGAAGGTGCCGTTGACCTCGAAGTCGATGCGCACGACGTCATCGGATTCGGAGCCGTGCTCGATCGCGTTCACGATGGCCTCGCAGCCGGCCAGCAGGATGCGCTGACTCACCTCGTCGGGCCAGCGCTGCTTCTGCAGCAGGCCAGTCAGCTCCGACCGCACTCGAGCCATCGAGTCGAAGGTCGCCGGGACTTTGATCGCGTGAGCGGCGGTAGCGCTCATGAATGGAGGGTACGACGCCTTCCGGCGACCGCCTCCTGAACCTTTGGTGGGTTCTGGCTCAGAGCGGGAATCGGAGGTACCAAGGCCGGGGTTTCGGACAGATATCGTGTGTATCGACAGCACCGTCTATCCACATAGGAGTCTCGTGGCCGATTTCACACCCGCCGAAAACGCCAGTTATCTGGCTAAACCGCACGATGTTCATCGCGTGGTCCTGCTGTATTCCGGCGGTCTCGACACCTCGGTCATGCTCAAGTGGATCCAAGACCAGTACGACGCGGAAGTCATCGCTCTCTGTATCGACCTCGGGCAGCCCAAAGATGACTTCGACGCCGTGCGGCAGAAGGCGATCGATCTCGGGGCCATCGAGAGCCTGGTCATCGATGCCAAGGAACAGTTCGCTCGTGACTACATCGCGCCGGCCATCAAGGCCAACGCGCGCTATCAGGGCGGCTATCCGCTGTTCACGACACTCGGCCGCCCGTTGATCGCAAAGATCGCGTGCGACGTCGCCCGTGAGCACGGTGCGGACACGATCGCCCACGGCGCTACCGGCAAGGGCAACGACCAGGTGCGAATCGACGCCACCGTCGTCACCCTGGCCCCGGAGATCAAGGTGATCGCGCCGGTTCGTGAATGGGGAATGGGACGCGACGAAGAGATCGCCTACGCCGCCGAACACAATATTCCCGTCAGTTCATCGGTCGAGCGCCCCTATTCCATCGACGACAACATCTGGGGGCGCTCCAGTGAGGGGGGTGTGATCGAGGATCTCGACCACGCACCACCCGATGACGTCTTCGAGCTTGTGACCCTGCCGCGTCTAGCGCCCGACGAGGAGCAGTCGATCACGATCGGGTTCCGTGAGGGCCTTCCGGTCAGCCTGGACGGGGAAGAGCTCGAGCTGGTGGAGCTCATCGAGCGCTTCGGCGATGTCGCTGCCAAGCACGGCGTGGGGATCGTCGATCACATCGAGGACCGAGTCGTTGGCCTGAAGGTCCGCGACATCTATGAGGTGCCGGCGGCCGAGGTGCTGCTTACCGCTCACCGAGAGCTCGAGAAGCTCGTCATGACGGGGCGCGAGAACGCGTTGAAACCCCAGCTGGACGCACTGTGGGCCCAGCTGGTCTACGAGGGCCTCTGGTACGAGCCGCTCGTCCAGGACCTCAACGCCTTCATGGACGAGTCCAACGCTAAAGTCGAAGGTGAGATCGTCGTCAGGTTGTTCAAGGGATCGGCTGTAGTAACGCAGCGCCGGTCACCCAACGCCCTCTACGACCACAGCCTCGCGACGTTCAACGCCGATGCCTCGTTCAGCCAGAACGCCGCACCCGGGTTCATTGAGCTCCATAGCCTTCAGAGCCGCATGGCTCACCAGATCGCTCAGAAGCGCGACAAAGAATGAGCGAATCGGTCGCAGATCCGCTGGGCGTCGACTCGACGCCCGTCGGGCCGTGGAGTCGGGCGGAGAAGGGCCCGCGCGGTACCCGGCTTGTAGCGATGGACGCTCCGGAAGGAGTCGAGCTCGCTCCCGGAGGCAATCTCTCGGTGCGCGCAGTGGCGCCGCGCGGCGTGCACGGCGTGGAGTTGGTGGCCGACGGCAAGCTTGCGCTCGCCATCGGCACGGGGCGGGCGTACTCGATCCGCGTACCCGCGATGAGCGTCGTCCACAATCGTGCCCCCGAGGGCCTCGATCGCATCGACGGCGCCTCGGTTGCGAACGCCGGTCTGCTACACGGCGATGAGGGGTGGCGGATCGTGGTCCTGCCGAGCCTCGGGGACGTCGCGACCGACCTCGGCGATGGACCGCTTGCGGTGCGACCCGATGCGCGTGAGCTCGCGGTGACGATCGACGACGGCGTCGAGCAGGTCGACCTGACGACCGGCGACACGGTCGCCCGGCACGAGATCACCACGCAGGCGCTGGCCTACTCCGGGGACGGTTCCCTGCTCGTCGCGAGCGGAGCGGGCGTGGCTACTCCCGGCGCCGAGGCAGTCGACGGTTCCCCGATCGTCTCGTTGGTGGCGGCTGTCCGGGCGTGGCGCGCGGTCGCTCGCCACGCCGATGGAATGATCAGCGTCTGGGCTCTCGAGCAGAGCGGCCCAGAGAAGACTGCCGAGTTCATGCCGCCGCTTTCAGGGCCGCTTTCTCTCTGCGTGAGCCCCGATGGCGAGCAGGTCGGGGTAGGAACGCCATTCGCCGAGCCCGCCGGCGTAGCGGTATTGAGAACCGAAGACGGTGCGCTGGTGCGACTGATCGAGGGCGCACGCGCGGTCGGACTACTGGCGGATGGATCACTGGTGCTCGGTGCGGAGTGGGGCATCGCCTATTTGAGACCAACGGAGGACAACACGTGAGCACACGAGGCCGACTTAGCCCGAGGGACTTCCTTGCCGACGATCCGGGACCGTGGAGCATCGCCGCGCCGGTCTTTCACGGCAAAGGCCGCCCAGATCGCCGTCGAGCGATTCCTCCCGCCGGCTTGGTGCTGTCTCCGCCACCGCAGGTGCCGGTCGAGGTCGTCGGCATCGATCCCACCGCGACCGTGGCAGGAGCGGGCCGGATTCAGGTCTTCGGTGGCCTGCGGGAATCGGCGCGGGCCCTGCGCTTCATCGAGAACGACGCCAAGCTCGAGGCGATCGGTCCGCGGCTGATCCGGATTTGGACTCTCGATGATCTGGCGTATCCCGAAGAGGTGCGGCCTGAGGCCGACCCGTCCGCTGACATCGCGGCGCCGGCTCCTCTGGAGGCTCTCACCGGCGAGTTGCCGACCAACATGGTCTCCCCGGATGGAAGCTTGGTCGCGCTTCCGGTGCGAGAGCGTGGCGGCGTTGCCTTGGCGATCGTCCGGGCATCGGATCACGCCATCGTGCGATGGGTCCGAGGAGCGCTGAGTGCTGCGTGGTCCGAAGATGGCCAGATGCTCGCCATCGGCGGGGATTGGGGCGGGGTCGTCGCCCGCCACGTTCCGCCGGAATAGGCCCGACGAGCACACCGCCTTCAACACGTTCGCGCGCTATCGCATTCCGCGCGGTCTCGTGTGGTCCCCAACCGCCAAGGGGCGCAAGGCGAACGCCAATCGTAAGCGTGCCAACCGCGTTGGGCTCACTCGAGGAGGAATCTTGGTGCTTCGCGCGGGCAAGCTCGTGCCCGGTAAGCAGAGCTGCGCCACGTTCAGGATGCGCGTCGCAAGGAGTTCTTGCGGCCGGATCGTCAATCGCGTCAACGCAACCGCCGCAAACGCGACTCGCGTCCTCGACGCCGTCCGGACGCCGCTCAGGGCCAACAACACCACCGTCTTGCCCGCCGTCACGGGCTAGGTATCGCGACTCACTCGGAACGATCCCAGTGAGTCGCGAATATGCCGTCTTCGGTACTAGTGGCGGTTCCGGTAGGCCCGGTACGACCAGTAGTAGTTGGCAGAGCGAGCACGCACCTTGGCCGTGCCGATCGAGAGACCCTCGGCAAAGAGGGTGACTCCGAACGACGCGTTCAAGGCGTCGGCGGCGTCCTTGGTGAGCGCCAGCTCGACGCCGGTCACGCGCAGGAAGCGCTTGGCCAGCACGGTCTCGACCTTGTCCACGCCGAGGCTGAACAGTGGCAGGCGACCGACCTTCTCGCCGTTCACGTACGCCACACCCGTCAGCTGACCGGCGGTGGTGTCGATGATGAACCGCTTGAGGGTCACGTTGGTCTCACCGGCGGTCAGGCTCAGACCACCTCGGTGACCGATCTTCCCGGCAAGTGTTGCCGTCTCGACCTTGCCACGGGTGATGGGGAACGAGATGCCGGAAACGCCGGCACTCGCGCGACCAACCGGTGCGACCGCGACACCATTGTCGGTGAGAACACCGGCGGTGGCGGGATCAAGAGCGACGGTGGTGACGCCCCGGTAGAGGCGGAGCTTGTTCGGAACACGGACCGTGCGCTCACGCGCGTAGGTCGTGACCGCCGCGTCGGCGATGGCGAGACCCTCGGCGAACGCGTTGACGCCGAAGGTGGCGTTGAGCGCGCCGGCAGCGGTGTCGCTGAGAGTGAGCTTCACGCCCGAGAGGATGGTCTTGCCCTTCTCAGAGCCGACCTGCAGGCCGCTCAGGTCGACATCGAAGAGCTCGATGCGGTCGGGGCCGGTGCCGTTGACGCGCGCGCTGAGATCAGGCGCTCCGTCGATGTTGATGTGGTACCGGTCGAGCACCAGTGAGGTGTCGCCGGCGCTGAACTGAAGACCACCGGCGTGACGAATCTGGCCGGCGAGAGTATCCGCGTCGACCTTTCCTCGAGTGATCGGGAAGCGGATCGCGCCAGACTTGGTGGCGTAGGCCTTGCCGGTTGGTGCGACGCTTACAC
Source organism: uncultured Thermoleophilia bacterium (assembly GCA_947258365.1). Taxonomy (GTDB): domain Bacteria; phylum Actinomycetota; class Thermoleophilia; order Miltoncostaeales; family Miltoncostaeaceae; genus CAMYIK01. Next base: position 4,773 of record CAMYIK010000121.1, read on the forward strand.
CAAGTGACTGCAAAGCGCCTGCGGCACGAGCGTCCAGGGTTACCTCGGTGGCTCCGCCGCGGAGCTTGAGAACGTCGTTGGTCGTTGACCCCTTGGTCGCGAAAGCGAAGGGGGCGAATGCGAGCATTGAAAGCAGGACGACGCCGATGAGCGCCTGTCTGCCGAGCCCGAATGCACGGCTCATGTGACCTCCTTGAGTGGTTTGGTCATACGCCCGCCGTACGACTTCAGCGGGCGATTGGTTGTGCGGCTTGGGAAAATCTTCAAACTCTGACCAGGCTCACTACCCTTAGTGGCCAAGCAGGGAGGAAACGCATGGGCGAGGCACGGGCCGGGCTGGCCGAACGAGTCACGGAGTGGATGGCGGACAATCGAGAGGCCCTGGATGGGCTCATGACCCAGGAGGGTTCCCGATCGGTCCACGAGGAGTTCATCGCAGCCGAGGGCGGTGTGCTTCCGACTCGTGCCGATCGCATCGAACGTGCACGGAAGGCGAGCACTCGAGCGTGGTTGCGTCACTTCGGGAACGGCCTGGGCGCCTCATGGGCCGGGGACGCGGATCTCGGCAGTCGCATCGAGACCTGGCTGACGGTTCATGGAGAGCGGCGAGAGGCGCTGCACCTCGAGGAGCAGGCAGCCTTCGACAAGCTCGGCCGTTCGGGCGACCCCGAGCGGGATGAACGCGTCGTGGAGCTCGCGGCTCAGCGCCGCTATTTCGCAGAAGCGCTTGCGTCCACAACCGACGGTCTCGACATCGAGCCTCCTGAGCTCAGCCGGCGTGTCGGCGTCTGGTGCCGCGAGAACACGGAACGTCTCGCCGAGCTTCAGCTCGAGGCGTTGACGGCCGCGCCGAGTGTGACCGAGAGCGACATCCGAGAGATGGCTTTACTTTGGGAGCGTTCTCCTGAGTCGGCGCAGGCGGTCGAGGCGGCCATGGTTTGGGCCAATCTCAGGTTCCTCGCCGAAGCGCTCGAGAGGCAACTTCCGTCCTCGCCGGTCTCGTGAGCGAAGAAGCCGTCCAACCGCTTGCGGCCTTGCGACCGTATCGACGCAGGACATGCACACCTACGCCATTCCTCTTGTTGGGCGCCTCGCCCCGGCTGCGGCTCCTAGAACGCGTTCGGTGACCGCCGCCTCATCACTTGGCACGGCGCTTCGAGAGCGCCGCGATGGCTCAATCGAGGCCGTCTATGAGGAGTTCAGCCGAACCACCTTCGGGTACCTCTTGGCGACCCTCCGTGATCGCGCTGCCGCCGAGGACGTGCCGCAGGAGGTCTTTACCGAGGTATGGACCAGGGCCGAGACCTACGATCCGGGCAGGGGATCGCTTGGCGCGTGGATCATGACGATCGCGCGAAGCCGGGCGATCGACACCCTCCGTAAACGCGTTCCTGAGCCTCGTGACCCGGAGTTTGGCGCGGAACTCGTCGACGGCGACGCCGAGATGGAGGGTCCCCGAGCCGTCGAGCGCTGGATGGTGGGCCATCTGCTCTCGAAGATCCCCGAGCGCGAGCGTGCTCTGCTCAGGATGCGCTTCTACTCCGACATGAGCCAGAGCCAGATCGCCAAGGCGACGGGAATTCCGCTGGGCACGGTGAAGATGCAGATGGTGTCGGGGCTTCGGCGCCTCCGTGAGCTGATGGACGAGGAGGAGCAGTGAGCAGCCGCGTTGAGCCCATCGATTTCTTGCTCGGAGAGCTCTCCCAGGACGGTCGCATTGAAGCCGAGCGCCGCGTGCGCGAGGACGCCGTGTTTCGTTCGGAGGTGGAACGGTTGCGGCCGATCACGGCGCACCTCGACGCCCTGCCGCAAGAGGCCTGGGACCCCGCTAGGCCGCCGCCGCTTCGCCATCCCGGACGCGCCGGGAGCGCCGAGCGCCGGCCTGGCATCCTCGAGCGCCTCTTTGGAAGCATTTCGATTCCGGCGCCGGCCCTCGCGGCCGCGGCGATCGCCCTGGTCATCGTGGGAGGTTTCATCGGCGCGCGGATCGCGGATGACGGAGGCAGCAAAGCCGACGGGCGCGAGATCGGGTTGGCTGCTCTCGGAGACGACGGTTGGACCGGCGTTGCCCGCGTAGACACGGAGACGAATTCCGTGAGCCTCGATGTCTCGGGTCTTGATCCCAACACCGAGAGTGACTTCTACGAATTTTGGCTACTGACCCCGCCGGCGAAGCTGGTCTCACTCGGTTCGTTCAAAGTCGACGCTGATGGCTCGGGCTCTCTCCAGGCGCCTCTTCCGGTGGCGGTCGAGGACTTTGAGTTCCTCGACGTCTCTCGTGAGCCGCTCGATGGTAACCCCGGACATTCAGCTGACTCGGTGTTGCGCGGCACGACTGCCTAAGCAATGCGGATAGGCGTCGTCGGGGCAGGCCTATCCGGCCTCGTGGCCGCCCGTGAGCTGGTGGCCGGCGGCCATGAGGTCACCGTCTTCGAGAAGAGTCGAGGCCTTGGCGGAAGGATCGCAACACGGCGAATTGGCGACGCTGTCGTCGATCACGGCATTCCGGCCCTTTGGTCGAAGGGGCCCTTGGCGGATCTCGCGGGGGAACTCCCTGAAGCACCGCGTGAGATCTCCCTTCCGATCGGTGACGCTGATGGTTCGATGCAGGCAGGCTCGCGGCCGCTGGCGTACGCCGGTGGTCTAACGCGTCTGCCGAAGCAGCTGGCCGTCGATCTGGACGTGCGCCGGGGCGTGCGGATCGGGGTGCTGCGGGCCTCGGGGCATCGCATCGAGCTCGGTGATGAGCAGGGAAACGGCCATGGCGGCTACGACCGCGTCGTCATTTCCGCGCCCGCTCCTCAGGCGGCGGACCTACTCGCCACGCTGGACTCCGAAACGGAGCGAGCGGAGGCTCTGCGCGCCGTGGACTATGAGCCGACCCTGATCTATCTCGCCGGCCTGCCTCTGGCGGCACATCCGCCGTGGTTCGGCGCCCGGGCCCTCGGAGACGGCGCCGTGTCGTGGCTCGGCATCGAGAGTGCCAAGGCGCGGCCGACCCCTGAAGGGGTCGTGCCCATCGTCGCCCACCTCAACGCCCACCTCAGCGCCGAGAACTTCGACGCGACCGATGATGAGGTCGCGGCACTGGTGACGCCGTTGCTTGCCGAAATCATCGGCCAGGGAGCCAAGGGTCCCTCATGGAGCCAGGTGAAACGCTGGCGCTATGCCATCCCAAGGTCGCGGGTGGATTTCGCTGCGATCAATCCCCCGGGGGCGGCTGTCGTGCTCTGCGGAGACGCCACAGCTGAAGAGCCGGGCCTTGACGCGGTTCTTCAAAGCGGCCGTCGAGCCGCTTGGCATGTCGCCGGCACCTGAGCCCGGGCACG
>CAMYIK010000122.1 GCA_947258365.1 uncultured Thermoleophilia bacterium
GCCGCGGTGGTCGTGGTTTCGCACGACCGCTGGTTCTTGGAGTCTGTCGCTACCGGCGTGCTGGAGCTCGACCGGGGTCGAGCCAAGTTGTGGCCGATGGGGTACTCCCGCTACCGCCGCGAACGGGCGGCCGAGGCCGCACGCGAGGAACGGGAAGCGGAGCGCCAGGCAGCGGAGATCGCGCGCCTCGAGCGTTTCGTCGAGCGCTGGCGCGCCGGTACGAAGGCGCGCCAGGCGGCGTCTCGTGCGAAGCATCTCGAGCGAATGGAGCCGCCGAAGGCCCCGAGCCGCGAGAAGTCGCTGGCTTTCGGATTCCCACCCACCGAGCGCGTGGGCCGAGTCGTCATCGATGCCGTCGGCGTAGACATCGAGGCGGGGGACAAGCATCTGCTGAAAAAGGTCGATCTCGCGATCGAGCGCGAGCAGCGAGTCGCCGTCGTCGGTCCGAACGGCGCCGGCAAGACGAGCCTCGTCGAGACGATGATCGGCAAGCGCTCTCCCGCGCGCGGTCGGGTCAGCATCGGTCACAAGGTGCAACTGGCGTACTTCAGCCAGCACGCGGCCGAGCTGGACCGGAGCATGACGGTTCTCGAAACGATGCTGCGAGTCGGCACCCTGAAGATCACCGGGGCGCGCACGCTGCTCGGGAACTTCCTTTTCGAGGGCGCCACGGTCGAGCGCAAGGTCGAAGCGCTGTCGGGTGGTGAGCGGGCTCGTCTCGCGCTCGCCGTGCTGATTGCCGGCGGCGGGAATGTCCTGGTGCTCGACGAGCCCACCAACCACCTCGACGCCGAGGGTCGCGAGGCGCTCGAAGGCGCGCTCGAGGCCTATGACGGCACCGTCGTCGTGATCTCGCATGATCGGGCGCTGATCGACGCGGTGGCCACACACACGCTGTCCCTCGAAGATGGGCAGGCCGTCTTGCGTCACGGCAACTACAGCGATCTGGCCGCGATGCGCTCGGCGCAGTCCAACGCAAACGGTACGAAGGCGCCGGCGACGAAAAAGAAGGCGCCGGCGGGTAACGCCGGCAAGAAGCAGGGCTCTAAGTCCCAGAAGCAGGTCGCGCGCAAGCTTGAGAACAAGATCTCCGAGCTGGAGGCCACGATCGAGCAGCTCGAGGTGCAACTCCAGGACCCGGAGGTGATCGCCGACCAGGAACGGGTCACAGAGCTTGGGCAGCGCCATCACGACCTTCAGGAAGAGCTCTCCTGGGCGCTCCGAGACTGGGAATCGGCCGCCGAGAGAGCGGGGTAGGGCGGAGTGGCCGAGGAGGGCTCGCGTGAGGAGGTCGGCCTGGGGCCGCATCCGGAGCCCTGGCCCGAGGGCGATCACTACGACCCCGAGTTGTTGGCCGCGGGGGATCGGCGCAATGTCGTCGACGAGTTCCGCTACTGGAGTCGCGAGGCGATCGTTGCTGAGCTTGACCGGCGACGCCACCCGTTCCACGTGGCGATCGAAAACTGGTCCCACGACATGAACATTGGGACCGTCGTGCGCACGGCGAACGCTTTTCTTGCCTCGGCGGTTCACATCGTCGGGCGCCGGCGATGGAATCGACGTGGCGCCATGGTTACCGAGCAGTATCAGCACGTGCACCACCACCAGGACATTCAGACGCTGCTCGCCTGGGCGGCCGGTGAAGATCTACCGCTGATCGGGATCGACAATCTGCCCGGCTCCGTAGCCATAGAGACGACGGACCTCCCTCGGCGGTGCGTAATGCTCTTCGGTCAGGAGGGGCCCGGACTCTCTGAGCCGGCGCGCGAGGCGGCCGAGGCCGTCCTGTCGATTTCCCAGTTCGGCTCGACCCGGTCGATCAATGCCGGCGTGGCGTCGGGTATCGCGATGCACGCCTGGATCCGCCAGCACGCCGCCGGCTGAGCCGGCTGTGAGACCATGGCGCCGGCCATGGGACAGAGCCACGATCACGGCGGCAGCACGAATATTCGCGCACTGGCGGTCGCCGCCGGGCTGATCATCGCGTTCATGGTGGTCGAGGCGGTCGGTGGTGTTCTGACCGGCTCACTCGCTCTCCTCGCGGACGCGGGGCACATGGCCTCCGATGCCGCGTCCCTGTTGCTGGCTTTGTTCGCCGCGTGGCTGGCGACACACCCACCGACCCCGCGGCGCAGTTTCGGTTACCGCCGTGCTGAGATCCTCGCCGCGCTCGCCAACGGAGTCGCCCTCGTGGCGATCGCGATCTGGATCGTGATCGAGGCTGTCCGGCGCTTGCCCGATCCGCCGGACATCGACGGCCCAATCGTGTTGGTGATCGGCGTGATCGGGCTGGTGGTGAACGCCGGTGCGCTCGTGGTGCTCTGGGGCTCTCGCCGCGAAAGCCTCAACGTCGATGCGGCCTTCCGCCATGTCATCGCCGACGCTCTTGGCTCGGTCGGAGTGATCGTCTCGGCGCTGGACCTCATCGCCACCGACTGGACGCCGATCGATCCGATCCTGAGCCTGCTCATCGCCGTGCTGATCGCTTTCAGCGCCTGGTCGGTCTTACGGGAGTCGGTCGCGGTGCTGTTGGAGGCGGCCCCACGGGGCATGGACGTCGATGCCGTCGGACAGGCCATCGCCGAGCATGACGGGGTGAGTGATGTGCACGACCTGCACATCTGGACGATCACCTCGGGGTTCGTAGCGCTGTCGGCTCATATCGTGGTGGAGGAAGGGCACGATTGCCATGTACGCCAGCGCGAGGTCGCGACGATGCTCCACGAGCGCTTCGACATCGCGCACACGACCCTGCAGACCGACCACAGCCGGGACTCGGGGTTCGTTCCGATCAGCGAGGTCGAGCGGGAATAAGCCACCCCGGCCCGCGAAGGGCCGAGGTGGGTGGGTCAGCTACTGATCCGTGAACTCCGCGCAGGCGATGGGTGGGTTGTCGCCCATGGCGTGCGCCTTTTCGTCTTCCGGCGTGCTGTGGTCCTCCCCCGCGTGGACGAGGATGATGCGAGGGGTTTCCGACGTCGCGTCAAAGTCTTCGGACTCGTTGCTGTCGCCGTCGTTGGACATGTGGTCTGTATCCGGATTCTGGTGCACCATGATGTAGGTGCCCTCGCGGATCGAGTCGGCGGGGCCCTCGACGTCCAGATCCAGTCGGCCGACCCCCTGATCGTCTGCCTCGATGCTGGGAAGCTCGATCATGTGGTTGGTCGTCCGCTCGTCCTCGGCGCATCCGTGATCCTCGCCGGTGACGCCGTGGATGTGCATCGCGTGCGCGCTGCCCGGTTCCAGACCGGAGACCTCGATCGTCCCGATCACCCGGTTTCTCTCTTGGGAGAGGTCGACTTCTCCTGAGACCCCGCTATCGGCGATCTGGGAGAATTCGATCGACGTGGTACTGGACCCGTCGCCGTTGTCGTCATCTCCGCACCCGGCAACGCCGAGAGCGAGAGTTACTGCGGTAACGGCGATCAGCGCCGCCCCGCGTCGTGTGCGAATCATCGTTTCTCCTGCATGTGGCGATTGCGCCCCTAAGGGGCACGGACGTCAGATGGACGTCAACGCAGGAGGAGCCCGTGAGCTACGAGGGGAGTGGGCGATCCGTGTGAGCGGCGCCCAGTGCGGTAGTCGCACGGAGTCCGGATGACCTGACCGTCGTGAGGGACGCTCTTCGAGCGCGCGCTTGACGAACGCGGCAGCGGCCAGCGCCCTGTCGATGATGAGCTCCGCACGGGCGATGAGCCATGCCGAAAAGGTCAGCGCGAGGACGTGCGCAAACAGCATGGCCGGTGAGACCATCGCGGCCTCGTGGTGGATCCCCAGTCCGAACAGCCACGGCGCGCTTCCCATCAGGAAATGCACGACACCCTGAAGCAGGGCCAGCAGGCCGAGCGTGCGGCCGAAGCCTCGTGGACTCCAGCCAGTGCGCGGTCCGGCCAACATGGCCACGGACGTCAGCATCCCCCACCAAACCGGTGTCAGTGGTGTAACCAGCAACTGCCCGCTCACCAGCGTGTGGGCGACCATCGCCGAGCCGGTCGCGCCGGCGAGGATCAAAGTCCGACGAAGGGCCAGTGCGATGACAGGGTGCATCACATTGAGCGTAGACCAGAGTGGCCTAGACCAAGTACCTGGCTGGCGTGGTTTCAGCCGCGGCAGTTGGGGCAGCGGCCGCTCAACACCACATCGTGGCCCTCGATCGCCCAGTCGGCGCTATCAGCTGTGGAGTGAATCGCGTGCTCCAGGCCCTCGTCGTCAAACGGGCGAACGTCTCCACACTTCAGGCAGACGAGGTGATGGTGGTGCTCGCCACCGGGCAGGGCAGGCTCGTATCGCGACATGCCGCCGTCGAAGTCGAAGCGTTGAACAAGGCGCAGGCTGAGCAGCAGCTCCACAACGCGGTAGACGCTGGCGATCCCCACCGGCTTGCCCCCGGCCTGGAGCTGGTCGTGGAGCTCTTGTGCCGACAGACAACAGTCATGCTCGGCGAGGGCCTCGATCACTCGGCGTCGTGCTGCACCCGAGCGGTGTCCCGCCGCGGAAATCTCCGCGATGGCGTGATCGACCCAGTCACGACGCAGCGCGGCCGGATGGCCGTGCGTCGTACCCACGAAACCTAGACCTTCTCGCCCCGCGCCCGCATGTCGGACAGCACCTTCTCGATGCCGACCTTGTCGATCACCTTGAGGCCGCGCGCGCTGACCGTCAGGCGCACGAACCGGTTCTCGCTCGGCACCCAGAAACGACGGGTTTGCACATTGGGTATGAAGCGGCGCTTCGTCGCGCGCATCGAATGCGAGCGGCTGTTCCCCGCGACGGGGCGGCGACCGGTTACTTGGCAGACACGTGACATCAATCGACTCCGTAGTGTTTCGGCCGAGAAGCATAGCGGGTCTGGGCACTGACCAAGCGCTATATTCCCGAGGTTGAAGTCACGCAAGGCGCGGAGGAACAATGGGTCGACAGGGTCACAGGCTGGCAATCACGCTGGAATCGTCAGCCGGCACAGGCCACATTTACATGAGCGACAAAAGCCGGCGGAACACGCCCGATCGGCTCGAGGTCAAGAAGTACGACCCAATTGCCCGCAAGCACGTGGCGTACAAGGAAAAGCGCTAGGCCTTTAGCCCCTTTCCCGGTGCGGCGGCGGCCGCGCCAAACCAACCGTTGAGCTAGTTGTCCCCCGCGTGAGCGTGCGACAGCCTCGACTCACCCGAGCACCGCCGGCTTGCCGTGTGCGGGTGCGTAATGACTGCCCGAAAAAAATACGGCACGCTCTCCGCCCTCGCGGCCCTCGCGGCCCTCGCGGCGGTTGGGGCTGCCTTCGCGCTTGCTCGGGGTGGCGATAGATCGAGTGACATGGCCGCCAGTCCGGCGCCGAACTCTGGCAGTGCTCCGGTGTCGCCCGCCTCGAACCCTGAGGTCTGCCGCCTCAAAGTTACCGACGCGGTTCTCACGCTCAACAGGGATTTCCTCGCCGCTCTCGGGAGCAAGAAAGTCCGCATCGAGGCGGTCGCACCGGCGGCAACCCCCAATGCGCGTCAGATTCGGCTGAAGACACGTGTCTCAGTGGGCGTGAGCTGCGACACCTCGACCGGCGTGATCGGTCTACGCGGTGGGATGCGTCTTCAGGATCGAGACACGACCGTTGATATCCGGCGATGGCGCGTTACGACCAAGACCGGGGTCCTTGCGGCGTACTTCAGGGCCCGCGATAGGGCGCCGATCAATGCGTTCCGGCTCGCGCTCAAGGATGCCGTCCGCTCAGGGCGGGGCAAGATCGAGACCATCGCCGCACCGCTCGAGATGGCCGACGGCGGGGTTGCCGCGATTAATCACGCGTTCGGAACCGAATTTCGCACCCGCCGCTCGGTGGTCGGAACGCTGACTTTCACGGCGACGCGGATCGAACAGGCCAAAAGCCGCTCTACGAGTGAGAAAACCTGAGCGATGAGCTAGTTGTCGCCGAGCTCACGAGTCGGCGAGGCTAGGTACGACATCCCTTAAACGAGGGATGTCCACACGGCCTGAAGATGGACCAGGACACACTCAGCGCTCTTTCGCGCATGGCTGCCGTCGCCGCGGTGGTGGCACTGATACTCGCGCTTTGGTTCGTGCTGACCGCTCGTGGTGCGGCGGACGATTCGCCGGCATCGGGTGAGCCGGATCGGGCCGCCTGTCTGCTCGGGGTGGATGGGGCCACTCTCAAGATGAACTCGGTCTTCTTGTCTGAGCTCAAGAAGACGCGCGTAAAAGTCCGCGCGATCGCGCCAGCGGCATCTCGACGTGGACGCAGCATCGGCATCCCCACGCGCGGGGCGAGCGGAGTCTCGTGTGATGTCACCGAAGGCGTCATCGGGCTGCGAGGCGGGCTGAAGCTGGTGCGTGGCAAGAAAGCGTTCGAACTCCGGCGCTGGCGCCTCGATGCCAGCGAAGGGCTCATCGAGGTCACCCCCTCGCACAAGAGCCCCGTATCAATCTCCGCGCTGACGGCCGACTTCAGCAAGGCCGAGCGCATCATGATCGGCGGGAACCTCAGTTTGAGGGCCAACCTCTTGCTCGGTGAGGGCGGGTCCGCCGCCATCGAGGAGGAACTGGGCATCAGCCTTCGACCGGGCATCCCGGTGGCCCGACTGGCGCTCGCGGTGCGGGAGGTCTCCGAAGAGACCGAAGCCCCTGACCTAGGCGCTGACGGCAGTACCCAGCGTTAGGCCGGGTGCAGGGAGGGTGCTCTCTCCCATGAGATAGGTGTCGACGGCTCGCGCGGAGCCGCGTCCTTCGTTGATTGCCCAAACGACGAGCGACTGACCGCGGCGACAATCACCGGCGGCGAAGACGCCTTCGACGCTGGTCGTGAAGTGCCCGTGCTCCGCGCTGAAGGTCTCCCAGTTCCCGCGCGGATTCATCGTCTCGACCCCGAGCATCTCGCCGACGGCGGTCTCTGGGCCGACAAAGCCGGTGGCGAGGAGTACGAGGTCGGCCGGCCAGACCTTCTCTGATCCCTCGACCTCGCTGAACGGGGCCTTCTCGCCGGGTGCGTTCCAGTCGATTTCCACCGTCCTGACGCCGGTGAGCTTGCCGTCGTCATCGCCCACGAACTCCTTGGTGAGCACGTGGTACGTGCGGGGGTCAGCACCCTTGCTGACCTCGGCCTCCGCGTGTGAGTAGTCCACGCGGAAGATGCGCGGCCATTCCGGCCAGGGGTTGCTGTCGGCACGTTCGGCAGGCGGACGATCCAGCAGCTCGAGGTTCACGACGCTGGTGCAGCCGTGGCGCAGGGACGTCCCGATGCAGTCCGCACCAGTGTCACCGCCGCCGATCACGATGACGTTCTTGTCCTTGGCGGAAATGAACGCCTCGTCGCCGAAGTCGGAATCCAGCCAGCTCTTGACGCTCCGCGTGAGGAAGTCCATCGCGTAGTGGATGCCCGTCAACTCTTGGCGACCCGGCGCGCTTCCCGTTGGGTCGAACGGGCGCGTCGCCCCGGTGGCCAAAACGACGGCGTCGAACTTTTCACGCAGGTCGTTTGGGTCGAGGTACCTCACGTCGACACCGCGCTCTTCCATGATCTGCGTCTTGTGGCCCGCGGCGAAGTCGTCCTTGCGGCCGACGTGGACGCCGGTGACGAACTCGATGCCTTCGTCGCGGAGCATATCGACGCGACGATCGACGACGTCCTTGCCCAGCTTCATGTTCGGGATGCCGTACATCAGCAGGCCGCCGATACGGTCGGCGCGCTCGTAGACGGTGACGTCGTGCCCGACGGAGTTCAGTTGGTCGGCGCAGGCGAGCCCAGCGGGGCCGCTGCCGATGATCGCCACGCTCTTGCCGGTCCGCATCTGGGGCGGCTGCGGCGTGACCCAGCCTTCCTCGAAACCGCGATCGATGATCGCGTTCTCAATATTCTTGATAGTCACAGCCGGGTCGGTGAAGCCCAGCACACACGCCCCTTCGCAGGGCGCCGGACAGGTGCGCCCGGTGAACTCGGGGAAGTTATTGGTCTTATGCAGGCGATCCAGGGCCTCGCGCCAGCGACCCTGATAGA
>CAMYIK010000123.1 GCA_947258365.1 uncultured Thermoleophilia bacterium
AAGTCCGTGTGTGGTCCGCATCGTCGCCTTGGAGGGCGCACGTGTTCGCGCTGAACTTCTATTCGCCGCTGTTCGTCGACCAGCTCCGCAAGGGGCGAAAGACGGCAACCATCCGCCTTGGAGACAAGACGGGTAAGTATCGCCAGGGGCAGCTGGTCTGGGTCACCGTCGGCCATCGATACGGACCACGTCAGAAGATCTTCACGGCGATCATCGACAGCGTCGACGTGAAGCCGATTCGCGAGCTCACTCAGCGCGACATCGAGCGCGATAATCCCGAGTTCCGGCTCGTCGAGGACACCATCCACTTCCTCTCGCACATCTACTCGCGCGAGGTCACGCTGGATGACGCGGTCTCGATCATCCACTTCAGCGAAGTCGTGGAGTTTCCCTCGCTGAAGTAGTCGCACACGTCGAGCACCGTCGGGTGTTCTCCGCACGTCGCGACTCAAGATAACCGCCCCTCGCTCAGGCGTAGCCTGCGGCGATGGACTCGCGGACCCGATCACTCGTCTTTTGGTCTGCCTCCGCGCTGATTGCCGCGGAGACGCTGCTGTTCGGCCTCGTCGTCCCCGCGCTTCCGGAGTTCGCCGATGACCTCTCGCTCTCGGACACCGAGGCGGCGATCATCTTCGCGCTGTTTCCCATCGGGCAGCTGCTTACGGCCATCGGGGGAGCAGTGGCCGTCGAGCAGATCGGCCGAAAGCCGGCCATGGTCGCTTCGGTCGTGATGATGGCCGCCGCCACAGCCGGTTTTGCCTTCGCCGAAACGGTGGCGATCCTCTCTGCGACGCGCTTCCTGCAGGGCGCGGCTGCCGGCCTCGCCTGGACGGCCGCTCTGGCCATGATCAGCGACATCTACCCGGCGAGCCAGCTGGGGTATCGTATGTCCCTGGCCGAGGCCATCGGTGGCGCCGGCGGCGGTCTGGCCGGTCCGGTAGTCGGCGGAATCGGCTTCGATGCCATCGGTACGACGCCCACGTTTCTCATCGCGGCCATCGTGCCCGTGCTCATTGCGGTGCCCGTCGTTTTCACGCCTGAAACGCAACGGGCGTCGGTCGGGCCGAAGACATCGCGATTCGCGTCGATGCGAAGAATCCTCCGTGAGCCGCGGGCTCAGGTCGCGGCGGCGGCCCTCGTCGTCTTTGCCGTCACGCTCAGCTTGCTGGAGCCTCTGTTGCCGCTCGACGTCGATCGTCGGCTCGGTCTGTCCGCGACGGTGATCGGCTTGCTGTTCGCCACTCTCATCCTTGCCAACCTGATCATCGCGCCGCTCGCGGGCCGCTGGTCCGACAAGCGCGGACGAACGGTTCCGATGCTGGTGGGAGGTGCTCTGATGGTCGTCGCGCTCCCGATGACGGCGATCGGGCCCGTCTACGTCGTTTTCGCGGCGGTCGCCGTGCTCGGTGTGGGGCTTGGGGCGATGGGCGCGGGGATCGGGGCGTTGATGACCGAGGCGGTCGATGACGCAGGTCTTTCGGGGCAATACGGCCTCAGTGCCGGGATACTGAGCGCGCTTTTCTCGTTGGGCGCGCTGGCCGGCCCGTTGTTCGGCGGGGCGGCGCGGATCGCGTTGCCGTTCTCGGCCACGGTGATCTTGCTCGCCATCGGTGTGGCCGGCGCCACGATCTGGATGGTGTCGGCACTCCGGGTGCTAGAGCGCCAAGATCCGCGTGGAGATCCTGTGGTGGCCCCTTGATTTCCGGAGGGACGCATGCGACATTGGCACTCGCTTTCAGAGAGTGCCAAATACGAAAGAGGTGAACATGGGCCTGGTCCCTTTGGGTGACCGAGTCATCGTTCGCGGCCTTGAGGCTGAGGACGCAACCGACAGCGGCATCATCATTCCCGACACCGCTCAGGAGAAGCCGCAGCGCGGCGAGATCGTCGCCGTCGGCTCCGGTCGCATCGAGGACGGCAAGACCGTCCCGCTCGAGGTTTCCGCGGGCGACATCGTGATCTACGCGAAGTACGGCGGCACAGAGGTGCGCGTCGATGGCGAGGACCTCATGGTTCTTCGCGAGTCAGACATCCTGGCGAAGGTGGTCTAGGCATGGCAAAGGAACTCAAGTTTCACGAAGACGCGCGCCGCGCGCTCGAGCGTGGTGTCAACACCCTCGCCGACGCTGTGAAGGTCACGCTTGGTCCCAAGGGCCGCTACGTGGTGCTGGACAAGGCCTTTGGCGCTCCGACGATCACCAACGATGGTGTGACCATCGCTCGTGAGATCGATCTCGAAGACCCGTTCGAGAACCAGGGCGCCCAGCTGGTGCGCGAGGTCGCGACCGCGACCAACGACGTCGCCGGTGATGGAACCACCACCGCGACCCTGCTGGCCCAGGCCATGGTCCGCGAGGGCCTCAAGAACGTGGCCGCCGGCGCCAACCCGATGGGCCTCAAGCGCGGCATCGAGGCTGCGGTCGAGGCGGTCGTCGCCGAGATCCACGGCCAGTCGAAGGAGATCTCCGGCAAGGAGGACATCGCTCGTGTCGCGACGATCTCCGCGCGTGACCGCCAAGTAGGCGACGTCATTTCTGACGCCATCGAGAAGGTCGGCAAGGACGGCGTGGTCAACGTCGAGGAAGGCCAGACCTTCGGCATGGAGCTCGAGTTCACCGAGGGCATGCAGTTCGACCGCGGCTACATGAGCCCGTACATGGTCACCGACCAGGACCGCATGGAAGCTGTCCTCGAGGACACCTACGTGCTGATTCACGGCGGCAAGATCTCGTCCGTTCAGGACGTGCTGCCCGTGCTCGAGAAGGTGATTCAGTCCGGCAAGAGCCTGCTGATCATCGCCGAGGACGTCGAGGGCGAGGCGCTTGCCACGCTCATCGTCAACAAGATCCGCGGCACCTTCACCGGCATCGCCGTCAAGGCACCGGGCTTCGGTGACCGTCGTAAGCGCATGATGGAAGACATCGCCATCCTCACCGGTGGTGAGGTCGTGTCCGGTGAGATGGGTCTCAAGCTGGAGAACACCCAGCTGGCCCAGCTCGGTCAGGCGCGCAAGATCGTGGTCGACAAGGACAACACCACGATCATCGACGGCGCGGGTAAGACCGAGGAGATCAAGGGTCGGATCAAGCAGATCCGCTCCGAGATCGAGGTCAGTGACAGCGACTTCGACCGCGAGAAGCTGCAGGAGCGGCTTGCCAAGCTCGCCGGTGGTGTGGCTGTGGTCAAGGTCGGCGCTGCCACCGAGACCGAGATGAAGGAAAAGAAGCACCGGGTCGAGGACGCCTTGCAGGCAACTCGCGCGGCGCTGGAAGAGGGTGTCGTCCCAGGCGGCGGCGCAGTCCTGGTCGCCGCTCAGAAGTCCGTCGACACGCTCGAGCTTGACGGCGAGGAGGCCACCGGCGCCAGGATCGTGCGGCGCGCTCTCGAGGAGCCGCTCCGGCAGCTCGCCGAGAACGCCGGCATGGAGGGCTCGGTCGTCGTCGGTAAGGCCAGGGAACAGAAGGCCGGCCACGGTCTGAACGTCGACAGCGGCGAATGGGTTGACCTCGTCAGCGAGGGCATCATCGACCCGGCAATGGTGACCCGCTCTGCGCTGCAGAACGCGGCCTCCATCTCCAAGAACATCATCACCACCGAGGCTCTCGTGGTGAACAAGCCTGACGACGAAGGTCCGATGGCCGGTATGGGTGGCGGCATGAGCCCGAACATGGGTGGCATGCCCCCCGGAATGATGTAGGCCGACCTACATCGAAGGCGTTGCGACGGGGTCCCTTCGGGGGCCCCGTCGTCGTTGGCCGTCGTCGACCCTCTGCGGCCGCGCAGAGCGGAAAGCGGAGTCCTCGATGCCGCCGAGTGGAGGCAGATCGACGAAGCTGAGTATCACGATGCTCACGCCGATTTCCTGACGCCGTCCACCTTCGTTCGATGGGATGGCTCTGTGGCCCGGTTCTCGGATGAGCTGGCGATCTCGGCATCCCGTCCCGGCCGCTGGCTCGCCGACCTCGAATACGCCCTGGCCGAGGCAATCTCCTATTCCCCAGGCTTTACCCGCGTCGACACGCCGATCGAGCGGGCCGTCGAAATTCGGCGCGGTGTTTGCCAAGACCTCGCCCAGGTGTTCATCGCGCTCGCGCGTCAGCGCGGCATCGCCACCCGCTATGTCAGCGGCTGGCTCTATCGGCCCGGCGCGAACGCCCCCGGGGAGAGTCACGCGTGGGCCGAGTCCTTCCTCCCGGAGGCCGGCTGGGTGCAGCTCGATCCGACCCATCCGGAACCCGACCTGACGCGTTTCGTCAGAATCGGCTCAGGCCGCGACTATGCCGACGTTCCCCCTGTGAAGGGCACCTACATCGGACCCGCGGCCGAGGACATGTCCGTCGAGGTGGCGGTTCTCCGCGAAGAGAGCCACGCCTGGCGCGGTGGAGTCGTTGATAGGGCGAGTTGACTTGCGGTCGAGGCGAGGCGCGCCTCGAAATCCTCGTCGCTGATCCGGCCGTCCTCGCTGCTGATGCCGACGCCTCGATCTTCGGCACACTCAATCTGCTCACCAGCGGTTCTCATGATTGGCGTACCGTTTGACCGGTGGCCTGCCCAACGGCCATCCCGGCTGAGGTTTCGCGATAGGAGCGGCCCTCGCGTTGGTCGCCGCGGGCATCTTCGGTGCCGCGGACTTTCTTGGAGGAATCGGATCCCGTCGAGCCTCGGCTCGCACGGTCGCGTTCCTCGCCTACGTCAGCGGAGGGCTCACCTCGCTGCTGATCCTCGCGGTCTTCGGGGGCAAGTGGTCAGTGGGAGCCGTTGCGTTCGGTGCGCTCGCCGGCCTGGCCGGGATGATTGGTCTCGTCCTGCTGTTCTAAGCCCTGACGACGGGGCGCTTCCAAATCGTGAGCCCCGCGGCGGCCGTGGTCAGCGGCTTGGTGCCCGTAGCTGTGGGCCTCAGCTTGGGGGAGCGGCCGAGCGGCCTCGCCGTGATCGGTATCGCCGTCGCACCCGTTGGCGTCTGGTTTCTTGCCGGAGGCGGTCTGCAGCATCCGACGCGCGAGGACTTCGGTCCGCTTTTGCGAGCGCTGGCGGCCGGAGTTGGCTTCGGGGCCTTCTTTGCCCTCTACGCGCAGGCGCCCGATGACGCCGGGGCCATTCCGTTGGTGGCCTCACGCGCTGCATCGATCACGGGCCTCGGATTGGCGGGCATCCTGGTCGGCGGCCCGCTGCTGCCGACGGTGAGTCGGGTGCCGGGATCGCCTCAGGGGTGATGGACATGTTCGCCAACGGCCTCTTCTTGATCGCGACATGCATCGGCGATTTGGTGGTCATCGGTCCGCTGGTCGCGCTGTTTCCCGTTAGCAACGCGATCCTGGCCCGACTCGTGCTGAAGGAGCGTCTGGCGCCCCTTCAGCGCGTCGGATTGGTCTTCGCGGTGGCCTCGGCGGTGTTGCTCACCGCCTGAGAGCTAGTGGCTGTCGATTACCCGATCGACGATGCCGTACTCTTTGGCCTCCTCGGCCTCCATGAAGTTGTCGCGCTCGGTGTCGTGCTTGACGTCCTCGAGGTCCTTGCCCGTGTGCTTGGCGATGATCTCGTCCAGGCGCCGGCGGGTGTCGAGCGCCTCTTTGGCATGGATCTCGATGTCCGTCGCCTGACCGGAGAAACCGCCGGACAGCTGGTGGATCATGATCTTGGCGTTCGGTAGCGCCATGCGCTTGCCGGCGGCTCCCGCGGACAAGAGCAGGGCCCCCATGCTCATCGCGATACCGACGCAGATCGTCTGAACGTCGGGCTTGATGAATTGCATCGTGTCGTAGATCGCGAGGCCGGCGTAGACCGAGCCACCCGGGCTGTTGATGTAGAGCGAGATGTCCTTTTCGGGATCGTCGCTCTCCAAATGCAGCAACTGCGCGACAATCAAGTTGGCGATCTGGTCGTCCACGGGGGTGCCGAGGAAGATGATGCGCTCGCTCAGCAAGCGGGAGTAGATGTCGAACGAACGCTCACCGCGGGAGGTCTGATCGACGACCATGGGAATGAGAGGGCTCACAGCGGGTAGATCTCCTTCGAAAGTGGAGCGCGAAGGATAGTGCTCCCGACCGCAACCGGCCTTGCGTTAGGTCTGGCTACCTTGGGTCAAGGCGAGGATCAGTACGTACACGATGACCATCGCGAGGCCGCCGATCATCATGAAACGCGCGCTGCGCGACATACCGCCGCTCGGTCCCTTTGCCCGTTTCTCGGTGCTCCTGAGCCTCTCGAAGGCCACAACGATCGCAAAGGCGCCAATGGTGATGATCAGTAGCGCCGGGATTCCGGGCAGATCCAGCGGGAGGATGAGGATCCCGACCAGGAACAGCGCCGGGATCCCGACGGCTATCGCCCGCCCCACGCGCTTGGTGGCTCTCTCGAGGGAATCGACGAACGCGTAATCGATCCCGTCGGGATCGTGTGGATCAGAAGGCGTAGCGCTCTTCCTTCCACGGATCGGCGCTGTTGGAGTAGCCGTAGCGCTCCCAATAGCCCAGCCGGTCCTCTGTGAGGAACTCCAGGCCGCGGAGCCACTTGGCGCTCTTCCAGAAGTACTTCTTGGGTACGAGCAATCTCAGGGGTTGGCCATGTTCGGGCTCAAGATCCTGGCCGTCGAACTCGTATGCCAGCAGAACGTCGTCATCTTGCAGGACCTCGAGTGGCACATTCGCGGTATAGCCGCCGTCTGCGTGGGCGAGGACGTGAGTGGCATCAGCTGTCGGCTGGATCTGGCCGAGCAGCCACGGCAACGACACGCCCTTCCAGCTGGTGTCGAGCTTCGACCACGAGGTCACGCAGTGGATATCGGTGGTCACCTCCGTGGCGGGCAACGCGCGGAGCTCATTGAGGCTCCAGCGCGTCGGATTCTCGATCTCGCCCCACACTTTGAAGTCCCAGTCGTCCGGCGCGGCCTCATACGGGACGCTCCCAACGTGCAACACGGGGAAGTCCTCTACCCGATGCTGCCCCGGCGGAATGCGCGTCTTTTCGTCGTCCGTCAAACCGCGGTTGCGAAAGATGCCCATGGGCGAATCGTAGCTATCATCGCTTGGCTCGTTGGGCGGCCGCGTAAGCGCCGGCGCCCCATTGGGCGAGCAGTTCCGCGTCATCCATCGTGTCCGGCGGCGCCTCGGAATACGACATCGTGACGGGGCGGTTCTTGCCCTCGTGGACGAACGGACCGAGACCAAGCTCCTCGAACTCGGGCCGGTTCTCGTCGTCGACCTTGAGGTAGAGGACCTCGTCGGCGATCAGGCCGAACATCAGGCCGTCGAGATAGATGCCGTAGCCACCAAACATCGACCGGGCGTCGACCGGGCCCATGTTCTGCAGCAGATCCACGACGTGCTCCGCGAACTCTCGGCTCATTGCCGCCCCCGCTCGTCCTCTAAGTCGCCCGAGACGATCATCAACCGGCGGGCGGGTTGCGCATCAGAGTCTCTTCCAGGCGCCTCTCAAACCAGCTGCGCCAGCCATCGGTGATGTCGGGACCCTGCAGGGCCGCCGTGAGAGCGTCGATGTCATCTCGCCCCGACACGTACAGGCGATGGATTTCGGCGATGGTCGGATTCCTCGGATCACCCGCCTGCCGCAGCACGATCTCATCACCAGCCGCGACCTCACCCTCGTGGGTGACACGCGCGTAGAAGCCGGTGCGACCGGCGTCACGGAAGCGCTTCAAGAATCCCTGATCGCCCATGACCGCACCCAGCTTGAAGCAGGGCTCGCGTGGTTCACTCGCCTCGAGAACCGCGCCGCCGACCGCGAACGCGTCGCCCACTCTCACCGCGGAGATGTCGCCTCCGCCGAGAGTCAGGTTCTCGCCGAAGATTCCCGCCGGCAGCTCGCGCCCGAGCTCCTGCGACCACCAGTCGTAGTCGCTCTGGGCGTAGAGGTAGACGGCCTTGTCGACACCGCCATGCACGGAAGGG
>CAMYIK010000124.1 GCA_947258365.1 uncultured Thermoleophilia bacterium
CACTAGGCCCCGCTACTTCGGACACGGCGAGAAAGAAACGTGAGCTGATCTCCCCGCGCAACGCAAAGCTCGACGCCAAGATGCTGCGATCGTCGACCGCTCCTCTTGGCCACGAGCCGGCGGTGGCATCGACGGATGGTGAGGCGCCACCATTGCCGCGCTAGATTTCTACTGCCCTCTCGTCATCAGACAGAGCCCCCATATGGTCACTGGTGAGCTGAAGTCTCAGATAATCCGTGAGGGTTTCGAACTGCGGCGCCAGCTGATCGGGAGGTGTACGTGGCATCGAAGGAAGCCGACGACAGCGCGGTACGAAAGCCCGGAGACAGCCGAGAGCAGCGCGAGGCTGAAATAGTGATGGTCAGCGCTCTCGCCGACCGACTCGGAGTTGCGCTCTCGCCGCAGCGGATTGCCCTTGAAGGCGGCGCTCGCCTCGAGATTGACGCGGTGAACGCGAACCGATCGGTCTTATGCGAGGCATGGGCACATCAAGGGCCTCCCAAGTCTGCACAGCGGAACAAGGTCCTCACCGATGCGTTCAAACTTTTATACGCCGCGCGCATTGTTGGTGGGGAACCGCGTTTGATCCTCTTGTTTAGCGACGAACTCGCCGCGAAGCCTTTCGTCGGAAACAGCTAGGCCGCACTGGCGCTACGGGACAGCGGTGTCGAAGTCCAGGTCGTACCACTGCCCGACCACGTGAAAGAGAACGTCCGAGTGGCCCAGCATCGGCAGTTCCGTTGACGCAGGGCGAGGCAAGAACGAATGCCGCGACCGGCACCTTAGGCCGAAACACTCGCGCGACACTCGCTGGAGCCCGACAGCCAATGGCCACGAGATCACCGTCGCTGCAGAGATGAGACTCGACAACGAACGCCTCTGGCTCTCCCCGACCGATCTCGCCACTCGTCTGGAGTGCCCGCACGCGATCACCATGTCCCTTGCCGCAGAACTCGGCGGCGGCCCGCAAGGTTTCCGCGGCGGCGCCTACGCCGAGATGATCGCGGCGAAGGGAGATGAACACGAGCGCGCGTATCTCGAACGACTCGTCGCTGAGGGCCGTGAGGTCGTTGAGATCACGATGGATGGTGACTTCAGTGCGGCAGCCGAGCGCACAATCGCGGCAATTTCGCGCGGCGCCGAGGTCATCTACCAGGCCACCTTTGCCAACAGTGGCTGGCGCGGGCGAGCCGACTTCCTCGAGCGCATCGACGCAGAAACCGAGCTTGGCAACTGGGGGTACGAGGCGGTCGACACCAAGCTCGCACGCTCAGAGGCCCTCCCCCACCATGTGCTTCAGCTCGGGGTCTACAGCGAAGAGATCGGGCGCATTCAGGGCGTGGCGCCTGTCGAGATGCATCTCGAGCTCGGATCAGGTGAGCGGGCGTCCATCCGAGTCAGGGAGGTTGCGGCCTACGTCCGGCGGGCGCGCTCAGCGCTAAAGCGAACCGTCGAGGAGCGCCCGCCCACAACCGCGTACCCGTGCTCGTACTGCGCATTTTGTGCCTTCAGCCGCGAGTGCGAGCGCAGCTGGCTCGAGGCTGACCACTTGTCGCAGGTGGCGGAGATACGGCGCGACCACGTGCATGCCCTGGAAGGAGCAGGCATCGACACGATGGCCAAGCTGGCCGGACACGATCCCTCCGCCCATGTGCCGGGACTACGTGACGAGGCACTCGCAACCTTAGTCCGACAAGCCGCCCTTCAGGTCGACGGCAGGACCCAGGATCGAGTGCCTTTTGAGGCCCGTGGGCTGCCCGAGGACGACGTGCGTGATCGTGGCTTTGCCCGCCTACCGGAGCCCGATCACGGAGATGTCTTCTTCGACCTCGAGGGCGATCCATTTTGGACTCCCGCCCGCGAGCTCATCTTCCTGCTGGGGATCGTGCTCAGAGACGGCGACGACTGGACGTATGAGCAGATCTGGGCACATACACCCGAGCAACCAGGCACTGGCGATCGTCTCGGCGGCGCTTGGCGCAGCAGAGTCCGACGGGCTCCTCCCGCTCAACCCCTGTCGCGGAATCCGCAAGCTCAAGGTCTCCCCGACCCGGCCAACCGTTCTTACACCGAACGAGGTCGAGCGGCTGCGCCGTGAGATGCCGACCGAGCGCGATGCATTGATGGTGTCGCTGCTCTTCCACGCCGGGCTTCGCCCGGGCGAGGCCTACGCGTTGACCTGGGGGAGCGTTGGACCTGTCCTGATCGTCGACCGGAGCTTCAGCGCCGGTCAGCTTCGCGGCACCAAGACCAATCGTCGCCGGACCGTCGAAGTGGTGCAGCCGTTAGCCGAGGATCTGGATGATGTCCGGCCAGCTGCCGCCGACCCGCAGGACCTAGTGATTCGCGGCCGGAACCGGCAGCCGCTCGATGGGCATAACTGGCGACAGCGCGTCTGGACGCCGGCGTGCGAGCGGGCTCGGTTGAAAGCGGCGCCGTATGACGGTCGGCACACCTACGCGAGCCTGCTGATCCACGAGGGGCGCGCATTGCCCTACGTCACCGCAGCGCTCGGTCACGCCTCGGCCTCGACCACGCTCAACAACTACGCGCACCTGTTCGACGCCGCACGACTCGAGACCGGCATCGGCATGGAGGACGCCATTTTCCGGGCGCGGGAGCAGATTGAGGACGCTCCGCCGCTGCCAAGAGCCCCAGATGATGTTCGCGATATGTTCGCGCTGCCGGAAGAGCATTCGGCGGCGCGCCTTCCAAAGTCGCTCACTAGCAGGGAAAAGAGGAGAGCGGGCGACCGGGCTCGAACCGGCGACATCCAGCTTGGGAAGCTGACGCTCTACCAACTGAGCTACACCCGCGTGGTCGTTTGACGCTAGCAAACGCGGACGTTGTGGAATGAGGCCCTCTCAGGCGATTGCGCCCGGCAACCCGGTCAGGCTCAATATCTCCATGCGCCTGCCGCAATGGACGGTCTTTGCCGGTTTTCTTGTGCTCGCAGTGGCGGCTTTGGTGTCCGGCTGTGGGGGCGACGATGATGGCGAGACCGACGGCCCGGGACGGTCCCTATCGCTTCTGGCTCTCTGCTGATGACCAAGCGACGCTCGAGCTTTCCCCCAATGAGAAGCCAGAGCTCCTTGCCCAGGTCACGAAGCTCGACTTCGGCATGTGGTCTGAACCGCTCGAGTTCGACCGGCATCCCGCCCAGCGCACGCGCCCCATCCGACTCGAGGCTGGAAAACGCTACGCCATCCGCGCCCGTGGCCATGAGCAGAACGGCGCCGATCACATCGTGGCCCAATGGACGCCGCCCGGTGGGAAGCGCCGAGCCATACCCGAGTCGGCTCTGAGGACCGGCTCCTAGAGCTACATGCGCTCGGGGGCGGACACCCCGAGCAGACCCAGACCGGCACGAATCGTTCGCGCAGTGGCGCGGGTCAGGTTGACCCGGAACGACTGCACGTCTTCCGGCTCGTCGCTGACGTGGCACCGGTGGTAGAAGGCATGGAAGTCGCCCGCGAGATCGATGAGATAGGCCGCAACGCGGTGCGGGCCTCGCTTCTGCCCTGCCTCCGAGACGGCGTCTGGCCAGCGGCTCAAGTTCAGCAGCAGTGCCCGCTCGGCCGCGTCGAGTTCGGCTGGAGCAGGAGCGCCAGAGGGAGGCTCTGACTCCAGCTGACGCAAGATGCCGACCGCCCGAGTATGGGCGTACTGCACGTAGTAGACCGGGTTCTCCTGACTCTGCTCTCTCGCCAGATCGAGGTCGAGCTCGAGCGGCGTCTCATGGCTGCGCTGCACCAAGAAGAACCGAGTGGCGTCCACACCAATGTCAGCGACCAGATCGCCCATCGTCACAAGGGTGCCCGCCCGCTTGCTCATCTTCTTGGCCTCGCCCTTCTCCAGCAGACTCACCAACTGGATCAAGGAAACCTCGAGCATCTCGCCGGACTTGCCACCCGATTCGAGAATCGCTTTCAGTCGCGCGATGTATCCGTGGTGGTCGGCGCCCAGCACATCGATGAGCCGGTCGTGCCCCCGATCGGCCTTGTCCAGGTGGTAGGCGACGTCTGACGCGAGATAGGTGAGATCGCCGTCGGCGCGACGCAGCACCCGATCCTTCTCGTCGCCGTACTTGCTGCTCTTAAACCACAGGGCGCCTTCAGCTTCGTAGGCGTCGCCACGCTCCTCGAGTGCCGCCACCGCGTCTGCGACTCTGCCGTCCCAGTGCAGCGACGCCTCGGAGAAGAACGCGTCGAACTCGACCCCGACGCTGATCAGCTCTTCACGGATGGCCTTGATCGTGAGCTCGCCGCCGCGCCCGGAGAAGAACCCGAGCGCCTCCTCGGTGAGTGGCTCGAGATCGTGCACGTAGCGATCTCCGATCTCCGATCGGAGAAGCTCCGCAACCACCTTGATGTAGTCGCCCCGGTAACCGTCCTCGGGGACGGGGACCTCCACCCCGAACGGAGCGCCGTAGGCCGAGGCGATTGAGATCCCAAGCATCTCCATCTGGCGGCCGTGATCGTTGATGTAGTACTCACGATCGACCTGGTGACCATTGAAGACCAGGACCCGTGCCAAGGAGTCGGCATAGGCGGCGTGCCGAGCGTGCCCGACATGGAGCGGGCCTGTCGGGTTCGCCGAGACGTACTCCATGAGGATGCGCTCAGGTGGTTCGGCTCCTCCCGAGCCAAACTCCAAGTCCGCGCCGATGATCCGTCGTACGGCGGCTGCGAACCACTCCGGCGCCAGGCGGAGGTTGATGAAGCCCGGACCCGCGACCTCGACGTCCCTGAGCTGGCCACCCACGTTCGCATCGGCGGCGAGGCTTTGTGCAATCGTCTCGGCGATCTCGCGGGGCGGCTTCTTGGCCTGCTTGGCAAGTCCCATCGCGACAGGCGTCGCGAGATCGCCGTGCTCCGGCTGAGCGGGGGCGGTGAGAATCACCGTCGGCCGCGCGCCGGCCGCTTGCTCAGCGGCGTCGCCGATCGCGGTCCGGAGCGATTCTAGGACGTCAAGAGGCACGCGCGGAGGATAGCCGCGCGATCAGCGTGCATAAGGGTGTCCGGCGGCGGTCGCAAGCGCTCGGTAGACCTGCTCGGCCAACACCGCCCGCGCGAGCTGGTGAGGCAGGGTCAGCGGACCAAGCGACAACGTCTCGTCGACGTCTGCCACCAGGGAGCCATCCAGACCAAGCGGACCGCCGATCAGGAAGCTCACCGGCCGGCCGGAGTCCAGGTGTCGCTGGAGCCATTGACCAAACACCGGACTGGATTCTGGGGAGCGCCCACCGGGATCCAGCGCGACCGTCCGCGCACCCTCGACGACCTTGCCCAGCAAGGCCGCGGCTTCGGTGCGCTGCGCCGTGGCGTCTCCGGTGCTGGTGGGTGCCACTGACACCACGTCTGCCCGGAAGCCGACCTGCTTGGCGATTCGTTCCTCGTACTCGGCCACGGCGGCGTCGTGCGGAGCCTTCAGTTTTCCCACCGCGACGATCTGGATCTGCACTCTAGGGGCCACGCAGCTCCCGATCGAAGCGCTGGGCCAGACCAACGCGCTGGCTGGATGTCGGGTGACTGCCAAACCAGAACTGCGTCAAGGCGGGCGGATCAACCGAGCCTCTGCGTCGCTCCCGAGTCCTTACCCGGAAATCGATCGCGGCCTTGGGGTCCGCGGTCAGCTTGAGGGCGATCCAGTCGGCTTCTGCCTCATAGGCCCGGCTCACGGTGTTGGACAGGGGTGCGCTGATGGCCGTGAGCGTAGTGATCACTGCCAGCGCCACTGCTGCTCGCGTGAGGCTTGCCTCTGCCCGAGTCCCCTCGCCATCGGCTCGCCCGAAGCCCGCGATCGCTCCCGTCGCGCCAAAGACCAGAAGGGCCAGAGGTATCGCCAGCGCCGCGACCCAGGCAACCCCTTTGACGACGTGCGTTTCCTTGGCGTGTGCGAGCTCATGTGCAACCACCCAACGCAACTCCTCCCGCGGCGCGCCTTCGACGAGGGTGTCAAAGAGGACCACTCGCTGGGTCGCCCCCAGCCCTTCGACTCTCGCGTTCAGAGCCCGCGTCCGCCGACTCGCGTCGCTCACGACGATGTCGTCCACCTCAACTCCGGCGCGGTCGGCAAGCTCGCGAATGTCCGCCTCCAGTGCCGCATCGTTCAGCGGCGTCGTCTCCTCAAAACGCGGCGAGAACACAACCGGGGAAAGGAGTGTCAGGCCGACCGCAAGCACCGCGACAAGTGCCCCGAGGGCAACCCACCACCCCCGCGGCAGATAGTGGATCGACCCCACGATCACGGCCACGGCAGCGGCGAAGATCACCATCTGGATTACCGTGCCTTCCAGCCGGTCCAACAGCCATGAGTCGACCGGCTGGCGTCCCACGCCGTGATCGCGGATCCACGCGTAGCGCCCCGCGTTCAGGGGCAGGCTCACAAGCGCGGTCAGCAACGCGAGCCCGGCGCCGAGTAGCCCACCCGCAAGCACGACCCTCCCCCGCGCCCAGCCCAGAACGCGAGCGCGCCAGCGCGGCGAGGTGGCCGCGATCCCGATGGCGACCAGCGGCGCCAAAGGCACGCCGACCCACGCCATGATCTGCAGACCGCGTCGATAGCGGTCGTCGGCGGCCAGCTGCTGTGGGTCGAAGACTCCCTCCAGGTCGCCGTCCGCCAGCGACGGCACACCAGACGACCACAGCTGCCAGCGAAGCAGAGCGCCCACCGCGATCGCCAGCACGACCGCCACGCCAATCAGCGCAAGGCCACGATTCCTGTCACCCGGGGATCGCAGATGGTCCACCCGGATATCGTAGGCAGTTGTCCCACCAGCGCCGACGCTTCGGAGTCACCACGCCCGCGGTCGCCATCCTCAGCGATATCCACGCCAACCGGCAGGCACTCGATGCCGTGCTGCGGACAATGCGTGGTACGGCAGCCAACGAGTGGTGGTGCGTCGGTGACACGATCGACTACGGAGCGGACCCGGTCTATTGCGCCAGAGCGTGTCTGTCTCAGTCCACCCGCCGGATCATCGGCAATCACGAACTTGCGGTGACCGGACGCATGCCGTTCACCAAGCCGGCGGAGTGGGTCCGAGCGTCGTCGAAATGGACCACCGCGGCCCTCAGTTTCGGAATGCGAGGCGAGCTCGCCGCTCTCGAGGCGGCCGACACCGATCACGAGGTACCGATGTTCCACGGCAGCCCCCGCGACCATGCCTGGGAATACGTGGTCAGCGACCAGGTGGCGCGCGCCAGCCTCGAACTCGTCGAGGCCCGGGTGACCCTGGTCGGGCACTCTCACCGACCCGCCGCCTGGTGCCTGGCGCCCGATGGCACCCTCTCCGGGGGCTTCGTCTCCGGCGAGACCTCGCTCCACCTCGCCGAGGGCAGGTGGATCATCAATCCCGGGTCCGTCGGCCAGCCCCGTGACGGAGACGCGCGGGCCGCCTGGGCGATCCTCGATCTCGATGCCGACAAGGTGCACTTCCGCCGCACCCCCTACGACGTCGCGGCGGCGCAGAACGCCATCCTTGGCGCCGGGCTGCCCTCGATGCTTGCCGACCGCCTGAGCCACGGCCGATGAAGGCGTACCTCGACTACGCCGCAGCCGCCCCGCTCTCTGATGAGGTGCGCGCGGAGTTTCTACGGGCCCTGGAGCTCGTGGGCAGCGCCGGCAGCGTGCACGAGGCGGGGCGCGCGCCGGCGGAGATCCTGGAGCGCGCGCGAGCCCAGGTCGCGCTGCTCGTCGGCTGCCAGCCAGAGGAGATCATCTTCACCAGCGGCGCGACCGAGGCGCGAAACCTCGCGATTAA
>CAMYIK010000125.1 GCA_947258365.1 uncultured Thermoleophilia bacterium
AGCGACTTGGCGATCGTGCTGCGCGCATAGCCGTCAGCGTGCAGCGACGCCACCCACTCGGCGACCTCGCTCGGCGTGAGTTCGTCAAGCGGCCGCTCGCCGAGGTGGGGCAGAAGGCGCCCAAGCGATACGCCGTGGCTCACGCGGGTTGAGTCGGATACGTCAAGGCGGGACGCGCGCCAGATCTCGGCGGCCTGGGCCAGGGTTTGCGCGGGTTCGGCCGCCCGGGCGATGGCGTCAAGGTCGGGCGCACGGCCGGCGGCGATCTCGCCGTCGATGAACCGCTTGCGCTCGCGAGCCTCGCGCTGGGTGTGAAAGGCCCCGCCGTGCAGCTCGGGGAACGCCCGACCGCCGAGGCGGTACTTGACGTGGAAGCGCTGGCCGCTTTTGGTCTTGCGCCGCCTGATCCACGAACTCGCCATCGCTTCGACCCTACGCCGCCGGGGGCACCCGCGTGCGTCCGTCGAAGGTGCAGTCCTCAAGGTAGGCCTCGAGCTCATCGCGCCGCACGTATGACTTACGCGCGCCCGGCAACTGAACGACGTTCAGGTGGCGGAAGATCCGGTCCACGTCCGAACGGCCGAACCCGTATTCGCCGACTACCGCGCCGCGATCCAAGAGCCTTGGCGTGCTGCTCTCGGCGTCAGTCGCGGGTGCGCCGTTTTCAAAAATGCGAGGCATCAATTTCTGTCTGGGGCGACCTGGGCAGAGGGGTGGTGTTTGGCGCCCTCAAAAAAAGGCGCCAGGTGGGGTGAGAACCCGCGAGGTGTGCGGGGCTGTGCGTTTGGTGTGCGCGCACAGGGCGCACAGGGGGGTGTGCGGGTGTGCACCACCCCGTAGGGGTGCACACCCCCTCCCTGGGCTGATCGGCAGCCGAGAAATCACAGGGGGTGTGCGCTCGATCGGATGCTCGGGTCGAGAGGTTCATACTTGCGGCACCTGCCAGTAGCGGTATCCGCCTTGCTCATCACCGGTGCGCTCGATCATCTCGGCGTCGAAAGCCGCTTTTGCGAGCTTCTGCGCTCGACTGCGATCGACGCTGAGCTTCTGCCCGAGATCCTTCGCGTTGATGCCAGGCGGCGTGATGGGCAGCGCGTCGCAGACGCGACGGTGCTGCGACTGCTTCCGCGCACCATCGCGCTCGCCCTCGCTGATCACCGTGTAGCTCTCACCGGTCCAGCGGACCACCAGCGCGTCGGGTGTCGTTGGCAGGTGGCCGACGCCGAGCAGTTGCCGGTCGCTTGGGTCGCCGCCCTCGACCTTGGCGAGGTCCACGATCACGTTGGCGGCGCCGAGCAGCGCGGTCGAGCCACGCCCGGCCTCGCCGTCGTCGAGCACTGCCTTGTAGCCCTTTCTGAAGTGGTGCAGCAACAGCTCGGCAAGCCCGGCGTCGGTGGCCTGGCGCAGCACCTCGACGGCGTTCTGAACGTCGCGCACCGCGTTCTCGTCGGCGACCGCAGCCCACTCGGCAAACGTGTCGATCACCAGCAGCTCGGCCCCGGTACGGCTGGCCTCGTCGACTGCGGCGCGCATCGTCGTCGCCCAGTCCGGTCGCGGGCTCGGCAGGCCGGCGCGGTTCAGGATCCGCACGCCTTCGCCGAGCTGCTGAACCTTGTGGGCGAGCGTGGCATCGGGTTCCTCGGTTAGGTAGACGACCGGCACCGCCCGCCCCGGCAGGGTACGTCCGCAGAAGCTCTCGCGCCCCTCGGTGAGGGCCTTGATCAACGAGAACACGAACGTCGTCTTGCCGCCTTTGAAGCGACCGTTCAGCAGGGTGATCATCGACGGCACGATGTAGCCGTCCCACAGGGGCGGGTGGTCGGCGGCGAACCGATCGGCACTGGCAACGATCTCGGCCGGCGACCGGAACCGAATAGCCGCCTGGCCGTTCGCAGCGGCGAGACCGTTCAGCTTTTCATCTTCCGCGTCGGCCAGCGCGCCGATATTCGGATCGACTTCAATCGTGTTGGGGGTCGGCTCCAGGCCAAGGTGCTCGAGGACCTGCGGCAAGCTGCATCGGTGCGAGCATTCGGCCAGGACGACGCTACCCTCGGCGATAGGCCAGGCCTTGAGCAGTTCCGAGCAGCGCGGGCACGACCCGTGCCAATCCCCGTGGCCGTTGAGTTCCAGCGGGCAGCCGGCCTCGACCATGCGCTCGACGAAATCATCGAAGCGCGAGGGGGTCGTGGCCACGGGTTCAGCAGTCACTAGCGCCGCCGGCGAGATGCGAGGGCGCGATCGGTGACCACCTGGGCCAGCTCCACAGCATCACGCAACTGCTCAGGGCTCGAGCGCGCCGCAAGCCGGTCGAGCCGGCGGCCGAACCGGTGGCGGTGGAGCGGAAGCAGCGGATCGCCGCGATCCTGGGCACGGGCCAACCGGCACGCCGCGGCGACAAGGGGCGCATGGTCTGAGGGCTCGGGTTGCGTGGCCGACCAGGCGGCGTCGTCGGCGTGGCGCTCTTCGGCGGAACGAATCGGGTCGTCGTCGCACCTGTGCATCTACTCGCTGCCCTCGACCTCAGTCGATCGGTCGGACTGGCCCAGCCGCTGCTGCAGGCAGGCATCGGCAAGCTCAGGGGTGACCGTGCGAATCGCGATCTCTGCCGCCTCATCTTCGGCGTCACGGATCAGAACCGCCTGCGCCTGCTCAAACGACGCGCCCTCGGTCATGAAGAACGCGATCAGGTCGGCATAGATCAGGAGGTCGTGGTCTTGCGGTGAGGTGTCGGGCTGGCGCGGGTCCTGCAGCTCTAGTTCGTGCTCGATCTTGCTGAGGCCCTCGGTGAGCGCCACGATCTCATCGAGCAGCTCATCGAGGGCCTCAGGGTCGGTTGTCGCACGGGGTGGGATCAGTTTTCGAACCTGGACGCGCCGCTCTTTGAGTCGCGTGCTCTCATCGCGAAGGTAGGCGCTGCGCTCGGATCGCTCGCGACGTCCTTGGACGTGGATATCGGGCCCAACATCCACCCCGTATTCGTGCTTGTCCCGTGAGGCCTCGAGCTTGTCGAGCTGGTCGGCGATCTCGGGCGGCACCCCCACGCCATCCCGGCGCGCTTTGTCTCGCCACGATTCGCGGTGCGACTCTTCGATCGCATGGGTCGGGGGCGTCGTCCTGCGGCCATCGCGCCAGGACTTTCTGCGCATCTCGTCTTTCAGGCGGTAAATGTCCTGACGCGCGAAGTAGTTGCCGCGCCCATAGCGGGGCACCGGCACAAGCTCGCCCCGACGCGCCATGACGCGAACTTGCTTTTCGTTGATCCCGAGCACCTTTGCTGCCTGCTCGGTGGACAGTTCATCGTCGCTCACGCCGGTGGTCCTCTGGTCGCGATAGGTCTGCGTCAAACCTAAACATCCAGTGTGAATATGTCAAATAGGTCTGCTAATGTGCACAGCAATGACCGACGACCGCCTCGACTCCGCCGACGGCAGATATGCCGAGATCGCCGCCCGGTTCTCGCGGGCGAGCGACCCCTACCTCTACGGCCCGGACCAGGCGGTGCTCATGCGAAGCCAGCAGACCACTCGAACAGGGGGAAATGACGTGCCCGAGCCGACAATGAACGTGGAGGCCGCGCGCGAGCTGGCAGGCATCGTCGGCACCCTGGCCGAGGCCGTCGGCGAGGTGCGCCAGGCGAGCGTCGGCCGCGATGAGGTGCGCGAGATGATCGACACCACCGTCGCTGCCGAGCAAAGCGGCGAGCGGGGCTATCAGCCGAACGACAGCGAGGAACAGACCGGCACGCTGCTCGGCTATGAGGCGCGCGCGCTGGTCGGTGCCTCAGGCTCGGGCAGCTATGTGGTGCCTGATGCCTACCTCGGCACCGTGTGGGACCGTCTCGCTGAGAGCAGCGTGGCGATCGCCTCGGGCATGACGGTGATCGACACCGACTCAGACACGCTGCACGTGCCGAAGCTCACCGCCGACGCCTCGGCGGCCTGGACAGCCGAGGGTGGGACCATCACACCGGCAGACCCCACGCTTTCCGAAGAGGTCGCCACCCCACGCAAGCTCGCCGCGTTGGTGCAGCTGTCCAATGAGGTGATCGCCGACTCAAACCCGGCCATCCTCGACGTGGTCTCGGCCAACCTCATCATGGCGCTCGGGCTGAAGCTCGACCTGGGGATCTTCGAGGGCTCGGGCACGCCGCCCGAGATCACGGGCCTCGGGAACGTCAGCAATATCAGTGAGATCTCGATGGGCACCAACGGCGCCGCGTTCACTGACCTGGATCCATTTGCCCAGGCCATCGGCACCCTGGCTGAGAACAACGCCACCGCGACCGCGATCGTGATGCCGCCGCGCACTTGGTCCGACCTGCTCGAGTTGAAAGAGCAGACCACCGGCAGCAACAAGCCGCTCTTGCAGCAGTCGGCCGGCTCAGGGTCTCAAGGGGTCGAGCGCCGCCTGTACGGCATCCCCGTCTGGCTGACCTCGCAGCTGTCGATCGCCGAGACTCAGGGCACGGCGAGCGATGCCTCGAGCGTCTACGCCTACGAGGCCGCCGAGTCGATCGTGGTCAGGCGCTCTGACATCCGCGTCGAGGTGGACCGCAGTCGGCTTTTCAACACTGACCAGTCTGAGGTCCGGGCGATCAGCCGCTTCGACCTGGTGGTGCCCAACCCAAAGAGCATCGTGCGCATCAAGGGCGTCATCCCCGCGTAAGGGGTGATCGGGGTGAGGCGTTCGAGCCCCTCAATACGGCGGCACCATCTCACTCAGGTGTCCTTCCCGCGAGCCGCGGCGCGATGCCGATCGACGTCCCGCGGCAACTAGCGAGGGAGCCAAGGGCTGCGCGCAGCGAGTGAGCGGGCGCAGTCCTCGGCCGCCACTAGGTCCGCGTCAGCCTGCTTGATGCTCGTCGGTTGCCCGCCCTGGCGATGTCGACGAATGACGCTATACCAATGGAGCAGCGGCTGAACATCTTCAACGCTGTACGTCGCGAGAAGAACATCACGGCCCGAGAGCCAGCTGTCCCATTCGAGGTACTCGGCGGTCACAAGCTCGGAATTAGGATACGTGTCCCGTGGCCGAGACTCGAGGATTGCGCGCTGATCGCCTAACTCGGCCTGGACCGCGCGGGCCACTCCCTGCGCTGCCTGCCGAGAACGGAATGCCTCTGCGAGGACCCCACCGAGTAGAGCGAACGCGGCACCCAGCACAAACCCAATGACAAGGAAGACCCAGCTCTCCATGCGGAGAGCACACTAGACCGTGCAAACCTCAGAATCCCCGCGGGAATGCACCCCAGCCCCACCTTTCCTCGCACGCCAGCGAAATCGAGCATCGGCTTTGCTGATGGACGAAAGGGCTATGGCGGGCCACCCAGTCTCCGCCATAGCCTCAGCCGCGAGCATGAGTCCGCTCATGGCCCCGGCCGTGCAGCCGGGGCCAACACTCTTAGGGTGATTCCCGCCAAGAGCTCGACGAGGGCCATCAGCACCCGCTCCGGTCCGAACTCCTGGAGCGTGCTCGTGTCCCCGTCGAGGAGCGCACGGTACTCGGAGCGTTGCACGATCTCGGCGTCGACGTGCACCGCCTCGCGCAGTTCGCGCAGCATGAACTCGAGTTGCGTGTAGCGGGGCTTCTCACACCACAGCGTGCCGTCGTTGTCGAACACCGCCACACGCTCCGACAACGGAATCTGATCGACCTGTGAGAGAAACGAGAGGATCGCGTCCCTCGTCTGCCCGTTTCGCCACGACGGAAGCAGTTCTGCCGACACCAGACTCTCCCCACATGATCGCTCTCGAACTGGTGCTGGAGTCTTGTCCCTGTGCCCGCCGATGGCAACGGTTGGATGGCGCCTGGCCGCTCCACCCAGGTCGCAGCCCCGTTGCCATCGCGCTGGCAACGGGCGCCGGTGACCGTCGCCTCGGTGGACGCTCAATGGCCTCCTCAGGCCCCCGCGACCCCGGCGGGCTGCCCGCGCAGCCACACGTCGAGCTGGCGATTGGGCATCTCCACGTCGGCGGCATCGAGGGCTTCTTTGAGCCTGAGCCGCAGGTAGCGTTCGAAGCTGCGGCGCTTCTCGTGCTCCACCCAGGTCACCACGCGGATGGACACCGCGTCGTCACCCAACTCCTGCACGCCCACGACCTCCGGCTCATCCTTGACCGAAGGCGCCCACTCCGGATCCTCCGCCGCCGCAATCGCGGCTTGTCCGAGGGTCGTCATGCACTCCCTCAAGTCGGTGTCATACGAGACGCCGATCTCAACCGTTGCGCGCGACCTGACCTGGCTCTCGTTCGCGACCCGACGGATCTCGCTGTTCGGCACATGCCAGATCGTGCCTTCCGGATCCCGGATAACGGCGGTTCGGAGGGTGACCCGTTCGAGGGTGCCGCTCACGAAGCCCACGTCCACGCGGTCGCCCTTGCCGAACTGATCCTCGGTAAGAAAGAAGATGCCGGTAAGAAAGTCCTCAATGATCGACTGGGCGCCGAAGCCGACTGCGATACCGAGGATTCCCGCAGATGCGATCACCGGAACAAGGCTGAAACCGAGCACGTCGAAGACCATGAGCACGGCAATGATCGAGATCGCCGCCGTCGCTGAGCTCCGAAGAAGCGAGCTGATCGTCGCCGCTCTCTCTTCGGCCCGGTGCGACGTACGACTGGAAACGACCTTCGTGCTGCTGTCGGCGGTGACGTGGCCGATCCGTTCCATGGATCGGGCGATCAAGCGGCGCGCGAGACGATTCACGATCAACGCCACGATGACGATCAAGGCGATCTTGATCGGTGTGCCGAGCGCCCACGAAATCGTCTCTGCGAGAGCGGTGTCGCCCGTCCAGCGGGCAAGCGCTTCACAGAACTGGCCGTGATTGCCGCACGCGACGTCCACCTCTGTCGTGGAGCCACCGCCCTCGAGGCCCGCGGCCTCAGTTGTTTCATCCATTGTGTCCCCCTGGATGGTGTCCCGTCGTTTAGTGACGGCTCGTTGGCGGAGAACCTAGTGTGGAGTTGACCCGGTTTCCTGGACACCTGATCCTGATGGCAACGCCAGGGAAAGGAGGCCCGGACGGGTCGTCCATCGAGATACCCCGAGGAGTTCCGGCGTCAGGCCGTGGAGGTGTACCTCTCACCGGACCGGCCCCGATCTGTCGGCACGTCCCATGGATGACGCGCCTCTTCATCAGCTATCAGCGGGACGAGGACATGCTGACAATCGGTCCCTCCACGTGGAGCTGGACCAACCTATGGCGAGGCGAACGTCGTCCTCGACCTGGACGGCATCCCATCGGGTGCCGACTTCGTCGAGTACCTCAACAAAGAGGTGGCTCGCTGTGATGTCATGCTGGCGGTAGTTCGGCGGGCGCTCGGTGATGCGCGCACGCCTCAAGTCCCGACCAGACGGCGATAGTCACGTCGAACTGAGAGGGCGTACCTCATCAAATCCCACCTGGAGGGGGCGATCCTCAGCGGCGCCCACCTGGAGGGGGCGACGTACGACTCCGAAACGACGTGGCCCCAAGACTTCGACCCCGATGCACATGGAGCAACCCGCGCGGACGCTATCTGAGACAGCACCGGGACAGCACGCGGTCGCGATTCCCCGCACTCATCGCATGAGAAAACCCCATGGTTATGGGGAATCCCAATAGCCATGGGGTGCGCAATGGGCCGTGTAGGGCTCGAACCTACGACCTTGGGATTAAAAGTCAGTCCCGGGTGATTTCAGCGAACCGTCGGCAACGGAAACCCGCTGTAAAAGGACATTTCCCATGCGCGAGCAGTC
>CAMYIK010000126.1 GCA_947258365.1 uncultured Thermoleophilia bacterium
GCCGATGCGCTCGCGAACGGCCGCGAGCGCGTTGAGCACATGCTCGGCGTGTCCGTGCGCGACATCGAGCACCAACGCGTCCGCTCCAGCTCCGGCGAGCGACTCGGCGCGGGCGAGGTAGTCGCCCTGCACACCGATGGCGGCGGCCACCGCGAGTCCGCCGGCGCGCCCCGTGGTGGCGCCGCCATCGGCGGCCTGTTGCGATACCTCGGCGACCTCTCTTGACTGGCGATCGACGTCAAGGAAGCGGTGAATCACCCCGAGGCCGCCTGCGCGCGCCATTGCCGCCGCCATCCTTGACTCGGTGACGGTGTCCATGTTCGCGCTGACGATCGGCACTCGCAGGGAAATTCGACGCGAGAAACGACTCGCGGTGTCGGGCTCCTTACGGGATCCGACGGGACTCCGTCGAGGCACCAAGAGGACGTCGTCGTATGAGAGCGCGAGAGGTACGAGGCCGGGATCTGTCACCGGCAGAAGATAGCGTCTGCGCCCGGGTTTCCGACCGACTCGTTTACCATCTGGACCCATGAGGCCGACGCGCCAGCTGATGTGGGCCACGGTGGCCTGTGCGTCGCTTGTGCTGGTGAGCTGCGGAGGCGAGGATGGGAGTGCCGGTTCGGTCTCGGGCGCCGCAAGCTCCGCCGACTACGTCGAGGCGGTCGAGGACGTGCTGTCTCCGGCCGCGGCCCTCGCGAGCATCGCCGCGGACAGGCTTGGCGGAGAGGCGGGCAGCTCGCGTGGCGCCGCGGGCTTGGTGTTGTCTGCAGAGGACGAGCTAGGAGAGCTCCGGAGCCTCCGGCTCACCGACTCGCGTGTGGTCGCCCAACGCGCCCGCCTCGTGCGCGCATTCGGCCCCGTACTTGCGAGGATGCGCATTGTCGCACGTCACCTGGTGGCCAACGACCTCCCTGGCCTGAGACGCTCTGGGCCGCGTTTGTTCGAGGTGATCAAGGAGTTGCCATCCGCTACCTCAGCCTGATCGTCGGTGTCATCGCCATCCTGGTCGTCGCCGGATGCGGCGGCTCCATCGAGGCGCAGACCACGCCGCTCGAGCCGGGCGCGGGTCTTTCCCCTCAGGGGTATCTCGCGGACAGCGCGGGCGCGACCGAGGCCATCGAAGATTTCCTGGTCGTCGTGCGGGAGCTCGGTGCCAGCCCGACCGAGGCCGAACTCGTGATGTCCGCGCCGGCGCTCGACGCACCTCTCCAGAGGGCCCGCGCGATCTCCGAACGGCTCGAGGCAGGCAGTCTCGATGACGCCCGTTTGGAGCAACAGAGGTCTCAGACCGCCGAGTCACTCAGCGAAGTTGTGCGCCACATGCAGCGCTTCACTACGGCGGCCGGCCTCGGAAAGCAGCGCCTGATCGCGCTCGTGTCGCGGGATCTCAGCAATGAACTCGCCGATCTGCGGCGGGCCGCCGAGACCGAGTAGATCCCGCTCGGGGGCGCCTCCCCGACAAAAAGCTAAAGACCCAGCCCCTGCTGCCGATCCTTACTGCGACGGCGTAGTGCGCCGCACCAACGATTGCCCAAGGGCGATCGACCTGGGTTCAGCCCAGGGGCATGGAGGCGGGGGTCTTGGGAGGCGGACCCCCGCCTCACTTTTCCCTTCTACCGGGTGTCCAGTCCGAGGGACGGGCGTCCGATAGGAAGGTATGGCATCTACCCCCCCTGTTCCGGCACGTTCGACAGAGCTGGATTCACCGTTGGCACTTCGTGTGCTCGCAGAGCTGCGAGCCGACAGTGCGCCGGCGGTGGAGCTGCTCCGCGATCAAACGCCTCCGGAGCTCAACATCTCCGACATGGACGACAAGCGGCCCTAGAGCCGCTTGTCGTCTGATCACCAGCGCCCTGCCGCGCTGATGAGCGACCTAGCTGGCTGCGTTAGCCAGCCGGTCTTCGCGCTCGCGCACGACAGCCCAGGGGAGGGTGATGTCGCGTCCGTCAACGATGACGGAGTCGCTCGAGCGGAGCTTGCTGAACGCGGTTGTGACCGCTTCCCGTGATGCACCCACCAGCGTCGCCCACTGCGCGTGGGTGAGATCGAGGCGCAGCTGGATGCCGTCCTTGGTGGTGACGCCAAAGCGTTCCGCCAGCTGATGTAGCCGGGCACGGAGTCGATCTTCGACGCGCATCTCACTGACGAGGGCAACCGTCTCGCGAAGCATCGCAATGCGATCCGACATCAGGTCGGCGAGGTTGACGCCGAGCTTGGGATAGCGCGTGATCAAGCCTTCTAGGGCCCGACGCGGCAGGGGTGACACCGCGGCGTCCTCGAGCGCCTCGACCATGGCGGCAGGTGCCGCACCGAGGGTCGAATACGCCGAGCCGGCCTCGAGGATCGTGATCATGATCTCGTGGCCCGGGGCGGTGCGCTCGAACATGCCGAGGCGCCCTTCCCTGACCAGATAGAGATGGTCCGGGCGAGTGAGCGGCTCAGGGGCCTCCGCGCCACTCGGCCAACGGATCACCGCCAGGCGGCTATCAAGGAGCGCGAGGTCGCGCTCGGGGAGGCCGGAGAACAACTCCATCTGCGGCAGGCTCACGCGACGAACTCCTCGCGAAGCGGGCCGCAGTTCACGGATTTCTGCAAGTGCGGATGTCATAGAAATCACTGTCTCAATCCATTGTTAGTGGTCGCACAAGATGTCTTAGGCCGGGCTGCCTGCAGTGCTAAGGCGGCCACTGCGGCTAGCATTCGGCGAACCCGCAGAAGGCTGCATCGTGGAACCCCTTAGTCCCGCTGTTCAGGACTATCTCAAGGCCATTTACCTCCTCGGAGAGACACCCGAGGATGATGAGCCGATCTCGGTTTCCCGCGTCGCCGAAGCGCTCTCCGTCACCGCTCCTTCGGCCAGCAACATGCTGAAGCGACTCGAGGAGATGGAGTACGTCAGCTCTCGCGCTCCTCAGGCCGAGCGTCGGGGGGCCGTCGAACTCACGGGCCAAGGCCGGGTCGCGGCGCTTAACGTCGTACGGCGCCATCGCCTGCTGGAGACGTACCTCGCTACGCGCCTGGGAATGTCATGGGATGAGGTCCATCGCGAGGCCGAGGTGCTCGAGCACCACATCTCCGACACGCTCGCGGCGCGAATGGCCGAAGTGCTCGGGCATCCGGAGCGGGACCCTCACGGTGACCCGATCCCCACTCCTCAAGGAGACGTGCAGCCCGTGCCGGTTGCTCGGCTCTCAGATCTCGCGGCCGGCCAGACCGGCACCGTGAGCCGAGTAAACGATCGCGATTCCGAGCTCCTGCGGTATCTGGCCGAGCGCGGCGTGGTGCCGGACGCTCAGGTGGAGGTCGTGGAGGTCGAGCGGTTCGGCGGTCCGATCTCGATCAAGGTCGGCGGTGGGCGCCTCGTCAGCGTGCCTCCCGAGGCCGCCCGCGCCGTACACATCAGCTGAGCGGAGTCAGTCGTCGACGAAGGGCTGCGCGTCCTCGACGAGGTCCTCGACGTCCAACCCGAGGCTCTGGAGAAAGAATGGCGTCAGCAGATTGAGCGTGTGATCGCACGCGGGGCAGATCGGTAGTGGGGGTGGCGGGGGAAGGTCCGGCGTCTCGCCGGTGAGTGAGTACGCCTTGCCTTCGTACTTGCGGCAAAGCGAACACGATCCGGTCTTGCAGTCGAAGCGCACGAGATCGACTCCGGCCGCCGTGATCTCATCCAGATAGGCGTCGTGGCGCCGCGCGTAGGCCTCGGCGCGCTCGGCGAGCTGGGCGCGAGCTTCAGGCGTCCACCCGTCGCGAAGGGCCGTCGCGAAGGGCTCAGGAGGGTCCGACTCGCCACGAAATCGCTCCGTCCAGCGGTCGATCTCGTGGTCCCAGTCGGTGGAGCTCATTCGTCGTCGATGAAGTCCACGGGGACGTCGCGGTCGATCAAGCCGGCTTCGCGGCCTCGACGGAGCAACTCGGCCACGGCCTTACGTCCATCGTCGCCGTAGTCGAGGGTGCGGTCATTCACGTACATACCGACGAAGCGGTCGGCGAGGGGGTCGTCCAGCCCGCGACCGAACTGTGCCGCGTACGCCAGCGCTTCCTCGCGGTTCGCGAGGCCATGGGCGATGCTCTCCTTTAGTACTCGTGAGAGGCGAACCATGGTGTCCTCACCGAGGTCGCGTCGCACGGCGTTGGCGCCAAGCGGCAGTGGCAGGCCTCCCGTGAGCTCGTGCCACCACTCGCCGAGGTCCATCACCAGCTTCAGCCCCTGCTGGCGGTAGGTCAGCTGGCCCTCGTGGATGACCAGGCCGGCATCCACCTCGCCGGCCTCGACGACGTCCAGGATCTTGTCGAACGGAGTCAGCACGGGTTCGGCGATCTTGCCGATGGCGAGCTGAAGCTCGAGGAAGGCGCTGGTGAGCAAGCCGGGCACGGCGATACGAAGACCCTTGAGCTGATCGGGCTCCATGTGCTCACGGGCGACCACGATCGGGCCGTACTGCTCGCCCATCGACGCGCCGTGGGGAAGCAGGCGGTACTTGTCCGCCAGGTATGCATAGGCGTGGACCGAGATTGCGGTCACTTCCAGCTTTCCGTCATCCGCCCATTCATTCAGCGTTTGGATGTCGCGAAGGACGTGCTCGAACTCGAAGCCGTCGAGAGGGATCTTCTCGCGGGCGATCGCGTAGAACATGAACGCGTCGTCGGGATCCGGGCTGTGGCCGAGGCGGATTAGCTGGTCGCTCACTGGGCTCCTGTCGAAATAGTGACGCGCCATCCTAGCCACGGTCGCGCGCTCGGTGCGCGCCGCGTTCGTCATCGATTGATGGGCGGTTATTCGAGGAAGGTGTCCTCGTGGCTGTACGGGGGCGCGCAGCACACCAGCATGCGGATGTCGGACCCGGCGTCGGCGGTGATCCGGTGCCAGCTTCCGGTGGGGATCAGGATCGCGTCGCCGGGGGAGACGGTGCGGGTCGCACCGTCGATTTCCATCGTTCCCTCGCCCTCGAGCAGGAAGTAGAACTCCTCGCTCTGGCGGTGGTAGTGGCGCTGTGTCGCGGTGTCTGCGGCGATCGTGGCCTCGGCGAGACTCTGTTTCTCGACCGGCGCGTTACTCAGGTCGAGCAGCGAGCGAATCGTGCTGCCGTCGGCGGTGATGAAGGGCTCTGCCGTCCCCAGGGAGCGAATTTCCATGTCGTGTGAGCGTACCGGCCGCTTGGGCGCATCCGTCGCGGCCGGTACAACTTGCTCCAGTCCCGTCCGATTTGGAGGAAACCCCCGTGCCAATGCGTTTATTGGGCGCCTTCGCGCTCCTCGTCGCCTCGCTGATGTTGGTCGCCGCATGCAGCTCCGAGGATCCTGATCCCGAAACCGCGAGCAACGTCCTTGCCGAGTTCGAAGGGGTTCAAGCCTCTGGGGCTACCATTGGAGACCCCGCCGCTCCCGTCGAGGTGATCGAGTTCCTCGACCTGCAGTGCCCCTTCTGCAAGATCGCTTCCGAGGAGATCTTCCCCGTGCTGCTCGAGGAGCAGGTCAAGACCGGCAAGGTCAAGATGACCGCCCGCCCGGTTGGGCTTTTGGGCCCGGCGTCCACTCTGGGCGCTCGTGGGGCGGCTGCCGCCCAGGAGCAGGATCAGACCTGGCAGTTCGTCGAGACCATGTTCGCCAATCAGGAGTCCGAGAACTCCGGCTGGCTCACTGAGGACCTGATGCGCACGGTCGCCACGGACCTTGGCCTCGACGTCGATAAGTGGGACGCGGACCTCAAGAGCGGATCAGAGGCGACGTTCAACGAGTGGCAACGTGAGGCTCAGGACGCCGGCCTGATGGCCGTTCCGACCTTCCTCGTGCGCGGGCCGGGCGGAGAGCAGCAGGTGGCATCCGCGGACGCCGAGGCCGTCACTGCAGCGATCGCCGAGGTCTCAGAGGAGAGCTAAGGGATCGAGAGGTGACTCATCCGGCCTGCTGCGCAGGCCGGTGAGCCGCTTCGAGGCGCACTGATCGGGCGATCGTGTCGCCCACCTTCACCTCGATGCTGTACTGGCCCGGGGCGGGTAGCTGAACCTGGTGCATCGGAATCGAGAGAGGAACCGGCACCTCGGTTCCGGCCGTCGCGCCCTCCGGGGCACTGACGCCGAAGTCAAGATTGAACGAGCCGAGTTCCTCGCCGTCGGGGCCTTGAACCAGCAGGTTGATCGCCTGCGGCCCGCTCGCCTCTCCGGCCTGGATGAGCACCCGCAGCGCGAGGGTCGCGTTGATCGCGGTGGGAAATTGCTCCGCCCAGATTCGGGTGATGCCCCCGCCGAGGATGTGAAGCAGCCCTTCGCGGATTGAGACCGCGTCACAAAGCAGCGCCGTATCGACTTTCATGCTGTTGCCTCCTGTTCAGCTGGCACCAGATCCTGGCGCACGACGCACATACCTTCGCCCTCCGCGGCCAGGGTCCCGTCGGCCAAGCGGATTTCCACCCTGGCGCGGTAACCCCGTGAGCTGGTCTTGGTGAGTCGGCTGCGAAGGCGGAGTTCGGCGTCCATCGGGATGTGAGAGCGCAAGCTGTAGCTGACCTTGGCGGTCATGCCCCAGAGATTCTGCGCCGCGCCGGCGTAGACCAACATCTCGTCGACCAGCAGGCCCACGAGGCCGCCATGAAAGCGCTCGGGATAACCCTCGTGGGTAGCTCGGGGCGTGTACGTGGCCACCGCCTCCTCGCCGTCGCGATAGACGCGAAGGTGGAGCCCGTCGGGGTTGTCCGGGCCGCAGACAAAGCAGTTGGGAAACGCCGGAGGGTTCAGGAGTTGAGACTCGCGCATGCTGTTTAGTTTGCCCGTCGGGTAGGGCGCGTGCGAGCCTACGGCTGTGCCCGTGGCTTCGTACTCGCTTGCCCAAACCGCTCATGGTCCGTGGTGGTACGCCTGGACCGACGACGGAGTCTGCGCAGCCGCGCAGGGGGAACTGAGCGAAGGCGAGTTCGTCGACCGTCTTGATGTGCTCGGTCTTGCGGAGGCCCGACGCTCCGACGACGCACATCCACCAGAGAGCGTCGACTTCTCGGCCGTCCGCGGAGCGTTTCGTCGCAAGGTGCTGGAGGCGTGTAGCCGGATCCCAGAAGGGGAGGTGCGCACGTATGGTCAGCTCGCAGCCGAGTGCGGCAGCCCCGGAGCGGCTCGGGCGGTCGGCACGGCGATGGCGCAGAATCCCGTGCCAGGGCGTGTGCCCTGTCACCGCGTCGTGCGCGGCGATGGGCACTTAGGCCAGTACAGCGCGGGCGGCAGCGTTCGCAAACAGGAAATGCTCATACGTGAAGGGGTGGCCGTCGACGACGGTCGCGTACCGATAGGGAGTGCTGAATGATGGATGGACTCGATCTTTCCTCTGGCCGGGCCGGCCAGGTATTGGTACTGACCAAGCCGCTTGGCACGGGTCTGATCGAGGCCGCCGAGGCTGCGGGCGCGGGAGGTGACCTGACCTCCGAAGGACAGGCCATGCAGGACATGGACAACGCGCCAGCCGCGGCATCCGCCGCGAGTCACGGAATCACCTGTGGGATTCAGGTCGGGGCGGGCGGATTGCTCCGCGCGCTCAAGGAGATGGTCGACGCCAGCGAGCTCGGCGCCGCCGTGCGAGTCGATCGTGTGCCGGTCATCGCGGGTGTGCTCCCGATTGCCGACGGCCCCTTTGAGCCTCCGGAACTCGTCGACAACCGGTCCTGGGCGGAGGAGGCCGTCGAGTTTCATCATCTCGTCACGCCCGCGGCACAAACCGTCCTGTTGTC
>CAMYIK010000127.1 GCA_947258365.1 uncultured Thermoleophilia bacterium
ACTACCCAGATCGGAAGGGTCAAGGTCCAGCCGCCCCGTAAGGGGACCGTCATGCCAACCATTTCGAGCCGCCGGGCGCTGATGGCCAGCACGATTTGCGCCGTCGCGATCAGGCCCCCGATCGGCAGCAACGTCACCGCCTGAGTGCGCAGGTCGGCCGCTTCGTTCGCGGTGAGCCACGCCGCGAGCGCGAGCGGGCTCATGTGAACAATCAGCGCAGCCGCGGCGAAGACCACGTCTGCGCGCGAATTACTCGCGGTTTCTGACACTCCGAGCGCGCCCTCCCGAGCCACGTCGTCCAACGGATGCTTAGTGGGGGCGTGGTGGGTGTCCACCGGGAGGGCCCTCGTTCTGCACCCAGACTGCTCTCCAGGGCGTGTATTCCGCACTAGACCGGAGCACAGTCGCTCAACTCGGGGGCGGGAACGCCGATAACCACGGTAACCCCGTTGTGCCGGCTCTCGTCGGTAGTGCCCAACAGGAAGTAACGAGTGCCCCGCCCGAACTACTTTCATCTCGCGGTCGCGTCTGCGGCCCTCGCCTTCTTTGCCGTCGGTACCGCCGGAGGGATCCTCCTTCGGAGCTCTCCTGATGCCGAAGTCGCGCCGGAATCCACCGATCCGACGACTGCCCCGGTGGGAGACGCCACCCGGATGTTGGTTGACGGGGACCTCGAAGTCGCTGTCGCGCGAGTCACGCAGTCGAAGACCGCCACTGTCCATGTGCCGGCGAAGGGCACGCCGCCGCTACGAGCTCGGAAAGGCGAGCAACTGGCGAAGGCCGATCTGCAATTGATGGTGAACAGTCGGTCCGCTCGACCCACTCTGTGCGGGCTGCCGCAGAAGGGCAAGCCGCCACGTATCGCCGGAGCGATCCTCGTCGACGACTCGGGCGCGAAGTACGCGCCGCGCCAGGATTCCATCAAGGTCAGCCTGAGTGCTCCGTGCACGAGTCAGCCGCCATTTCTTGCGGCGTCCGTGAGCCTGGTCTTTGACATTCCCGAGGTCGCGACGGCGCACACGCTGCTGGTGTTCGACCCACGCGAGGCCGGCGACGCGAAGGGACTGACGCGGCTGCGTTTCACGGCAAGTCCTGAAAACCAATGAGTACTGAGGCATAAAGAAATCGGCCGAGGTGTGCCGATATGGGCGGCGGAAAAATTCACCCGCGCCCAGGATCGCCTCATGAATGAGCTCCTGTCCTCGCGTCGCCGGCTTGGCGTCGCGCTGCTTGCCTCGTCGCTCATCGCCCTTACGGCAGCTGGATCTGCCCTCACGGCATCGCTCGACGCACGTTTCGATGGAACTGCCAGTAGCGATGGCGCCGGGCATGCCGTGTCATCGGCAAGCGACTTCAACAACGACGGGACCGAGGACATGATCGTTGGCGCGCGCGCCGCGAATCGTGCCTACATCGTGTTTGGCGGCCCGGGTCTTGGCACGGTTGGTTTGGGCGCACTCGGCGCCGGTGGCGTGACCATCACGGGCGAGGCTGGAGGAGCGCTTGGGCACTCGGTGGCCGCGGCGGGAGACGTCGTCGACGACGGCATCGACGATGTGATCGTTGGCGACGAGAACGTCACGGGCGCCAACGGCGCGGACTCGGGTCGCGCGTACGTGATCTATGGCTCCGCGACTCCGGCTACCACCCCAGCGGTGGCATCTCTGACGCGGGCCGGCACGGACTTTCGCATCGACGGCGCGGGAGCAGGCGAGGACGCGGGAATCTCGGTCGCGGGTGTTGGGGACGTGAACAATGACGGCGTGGACGATGTGGCCGTCGGCTCGGGGCAGGATGGCTCCACAGCCGACGCCGGTCGGGCTGATGTCGTGTTCGGTACCCCAAGTGTTGGCACGCGGCGGGCTCACGGTGGCGGCGGAGGCGGCGAATCCTCGACCGCTGAACGTCGGCAAGCGCCAGGCCAACCGCGCTGGCAAGGTCAAGCTGACGCGTAGCCAGCTCGTGATCAATCAGCGCGTCTACCAGGTCGCCCTCCTGCGGGCGCGCGCACTAAAGCGGCCATACTCCACCACCGGTAGCCGGCTGCGCGGTCGAGAATGACCTGCCCGACCTGAACGCCTCCTGAACGCGGTGCACGAAGCGGCTGTCGAGCCAGGCC
Source organism: uncultured Thermoleophilia bacterium (assembly GCA_947258365.1). Taxonomy (GTDB): domain Bacteria; phylum Actinomycetota; class Thermoleophilia; order Miltoncostaeales; family Miltoncostaeaceae; genus CAMYIK01. The sequence goes on from CAMYIK010000127.1 coordinate 2,120, forward strand.
CGAGGCGGGGCTATCCCGAAGGGAGCTGGATGACGAAGCGGCCGCCGGCTGCGGAGGCATCGGCCGAGACCTCGCCGCCCACTCCGCGAGCGAGTCGGCGCGCCAGCGGCAGGCCGAGTCCAACGCCGGAATGATTTGAGGTAGCGGCGGCGGTCCCCCGCCGGCCCGGCTCGAAGATCGCATCCGCCTCGTCGGAGACAAGCCCGGGGCCGTCGTCTTCGATGACGACTTCGATCGACGGCCCTACACGCTGTGCTCCGATTGACACGCCTGACCGGCAATACGCGATCGCGTTCTCGAGCACGGGTCGAAGTATCTGGGTGGCCACCTTCTGTTCGATGCCGAGCGAGATCTCCTCGGCCGCCACCGTCGTTAGACGTACACCGCGGGCGTCGAGAAGCGGGCTTGCGGCGTCGATCACCTCAGCGAGCACCGTTGATGCACTGCTCACTCCGGGCGCGGTGTTCCGCGCTCCATCGGCGCTCGACACCAGGGCATCGATGGTGGTCGATATCCGACGCGTCTCCGCGCTGATCGCTTCGAGCGCCGAGCGTTGCTCACGCGCGGCAGAAGGCAACTGAGAAATTGCGAGCTCAGCTTCTGCCGCAATGCGACTGGTGGGCGTCCGCAACTCATGGGCGATCTCGGCGGAGAGACGACGCTCGCGCCGCATACCTGCGGCGACGCGGTCCAGCAGTTGGTCGAGCGTCCGACCAAGCTGGGTTATCTCGTCGTGGGGCTGCCCGAGAGCGAAGCGCTCATCAAGGTCATGATCACTCCACCGGGCGGCGAGAGCCGTCATCTGTGACACCGGACGAAGCGCTGCGTTAAGCGCCCACCACGTGAGTACGCCGAGGCCGGCGAGGACTGCGAGGGCGAGGGCGATGGAGCCGAATAGGGCAAGACGGCTAGTGCGCTCGTAGGGGCCGAGCCTGACCGCGCCGACGACAGTGCCCAGTCGTTTGTCGTTTCGCTCGATCGGCAACACGTAGAGGCGGGCCGGCGGATCATCGATATCCGTAAAGCCCCGCGGGGCCTGGATGACTGCCCGGGCGTCCTGCGAAAGCGCCGGGTCGGCGTTCGGGCCACGAATGAGCTCGTTTCCAAAGAAGATCCAGGCTCCGCTGTTCAACCGGCCCGCCGGAGGCTGCGCATCGATGAGCGCAACCTCCTCATCAGACACTTCGACGACCTCGAGCCCCGCCTCGGCTCGTGTCTGGGCGATGCGGTCCGCGTCGTCAGAAAGCGTGTTGCGGAGCGCGATGTTGAACACAATGAGGCTTACGGCGAGGATCACGGCGACCGCGCCAACGGTCATCACCAGGAGCCTGGCCCGTACGCTACGAAGCACGGCCGGTTCCTGCCCTATTCGAAGCGATAGCCGACGCCGTGGACGGTCGTGATCTGCGCCGAGCATTCGAGCTGTTTCAGCTTGCGCCGTAGGCGAACGATGTAGGCGTCGAGCGTGTTGTCGTGCACGATGGCTGAATGCGGCCATCCGGAGCGCACGAGATCGCGCCGCCGGACGGCTTCTCCGGTCCGCCCCGCGAGCGCGGCGAGCACGCGAAACTCCGTGGGTGTGAGCGAGAGGCGCTCTTCGCCCGAGCTCACGGTGTGGGACGCCGGATCGAGGGTTAGGCCACCGGGCCCCCCGACCGGTTCGCGTCGGTGTCGGCGAAGCAGGGCGACGAGGCGTGCGGCGACCTCCTCGAGTTCGAATGGCTTCGTCACGTAGTCGTCGCCACCCGCCGCGAACCCCCCAAGCCGATCCACGAGGAGGTCCTTGGCTGTCAAGAAGAGCACGGGGCTGTCGATACCACGGGCCCGAATGGCTTGGCAGAGGTCACGCCCGTCGGTGTCGGGCAAGCCGATGTCAATTACAAAGGCATCAGGCACGGAGCTTTCGAGCTCGATGAGGAGCTCCGCTCCGCTGGTGACGCCCAAGGCCTCAAAGCCGGAAGCATTCAGGCCACGGACGAGGACCGATTGCAGGCCGGGGTCATCCTCAACAATGACTATTCGATGCTCGTCAGAGCTGACCGCAGCGCGCATCGTCATAGAGTAGCGCCGCCCCGACGAGTGGTCGGGCCACGAATAGGTAGCTATCCGGCGAGCCGGTGGGACGTTGGAATCGATGTGGGTGCGAAGGCGCTCGAGGTCGAGTGAAGCGACGTGAAGTCGTGCAGGAAAGTCACCCGGACTATCTCCCATGATTCGTCGTAGGCCGGTAGACGGCGCGCGAGCGCGTCGCCGAGATCGCGCGCGTCGTCGTTCGACAGAGCTCGCACCTCGAACTCGTAAAAAATCGCCCCTCGCTCATCGCGGCCCAGCGCGTCGTGCGCCGCCAGCGTCACTTGGTAGAAGCCAGCGCCCCCCGCGCCTGACGGTGCAGGCATGACGCGCTCGACACGCGTCCGAAACGGATTGGGGTAGCGCCGCCGGTAGCGATCAGCTGCCTCGCGAGCGCCCTCGAGGTCTCTCGCAAGGAACGTCGCGCGGCCAACAGGCGTCGTCTCTCCGTTGGAATCCTCGCGGACAAAGGTCGCCATCCACTCGCGGTCGGTGCCTCGCAGGACGTCTGCATCGACCATGTGGGTCACCCTGGGGGAACGCTCGTCTGTCTTTACGCTCAGCATTGCGCTGGTATCTCCCGCACGACGTTTCCGCTGGGGGGATCCTGCACGCGTCGTCCTGAACGGCTCCTGAATGAACGAGGGCAGGTATTCAGGAGGCGTTCACACACTTGGGTGCACCGTGGGTACGCACACCCAACGAATTGGCGCGCCCATGCCGGTCACGACCGTCGTAACCGAACGACCCGCCCGATCACCGAGGTTCAGGCGAACGGCTATCGCGCTGCTGCTAGCAATGTGCCTCGGGCTGCCCGCGATCGTCGCGTGGGCGACGCCCATTGTGGCCCAACACGGGTGGTGGCCGGCCCTCGGCATCCTGGTCCTCGCGACACCTGCGTGGGTCGCCCTTGCCATTGCCACGGTCGAGGCCGCCGGCCTGGTTGACCGCGCCATCGGTTCGTCGCGCGAGAGCAGTGGGCCACCAGCCCGGCCGCCGCGCGAAGCCGGGAGCGGTCCGTCGTCTGAGCCGGAGCGCTGGCCCCGCTCGCGCGGTCGCCGCGCGCCCTAGTCTGAGAGCGGCCCGCCAACCAGCTCGAGGGGCTCTAAAAGCTTGACGCAGTGGATCGGATTCTCCGTTGCGTATGCGCCCCGGCATGGCAAAGGACTGCTGGCGAGCGCACCGCTCTGAAGCGGATACCGGAGCATGGTGCGGCGCGTCATGCCCCGCCCTCCCTTGGGGTCAAGACGTACCCGACGCCGTGAGCGGTGGCGATGTCAGGTGGCGCTGGTAGGTCGCGGAGTTTTCGTCGAATTCGGCCGATGTAGGCGTCCAGGGTGTTTTCTTCAACTTGGGCCCCTCGCGGCCACCCGCAGCGAATCAGTTCACTTCGCCTGACGACATTTCCCGGTCGGGCTGCAAGCTCGCCGAGAACGCGATACTCGGTCGGGCTCAGGTGGATTCGGATGTCTCCCTCAACGGCGGCGTGGGTCGAAGGATCAAGGCGAAAACCACCGCTTCGTCCGTTGAGATCGGGAGCCCTTTCGCTGCGGTGTCGGACCGCGCGAAGACGTGCAGCGAGCTCGGCCGGCTCAAACGGCTTCACCAAATAGTCATCACCTCCGGCATCAAAACCTGAGAGCTTGTCGACCAGCAGGTCCTTGTGCGTCAGAAAGAGGATCGGCGCCTTGACGCCGAAGGTGCGAAGCGCGCGGCACACATCACGGCCATCGAGGTCGGGCAGGCCGATGTCCAGCACCACAGCTTGAGGCGTGCCCGTGCCGAGCAGACCGAGGAACTCCTGGCCTGTCGCCGCCGCGCGGCACCGGTAGCCCTCGCGTGAAAGTGCCTCGCAGATCGCCACACGATCGGCGACGTGGTCTTCAAGGATGAATACGACAGGGTTCGGCATGAGCCGAGTATCGCGTGGGCCAGGCTCCCCTGCTAGGCGGCGCCGCCGCCCCCAATCGGGATTGGTATTCAGACCGTTTTCAGAATTGGCGCCGCACACTGCAATCCATCACCGGCAATGGAGTCGGTGGATACACCCGTTGGAGGGCTCATGGGTCTTATCTCATGGATCGTGGTCGGGCTCATCGTCGGCTACATCGGCAAAGTCACCCTGGGCCGCAAGTCCGGGAATCTGCCTGTCGTCGCCGGCCTCATCGGCGGCCTCATCGGCGGATTGCTGGCGGCGATCTTCGGAGCCGACATCGTGGGGTTCAGCTTCGGCGGAGCCGTCCTGGCAGCGATCTTCGCCATCGTGGCGATGGTGCCTGTGCGCGCGATGACGCGCTAGGCAATTGGAGGAGTCATGGCAGAAGAAAAAGCAGCACCTGTGAAGGAGGCCCCTGTGGCCAAAGCAGTTGGAGCAGCCGGTCGCGGCACCACGGTTATCGGCGACAACGTCGTATCCAAGGTCGCCGGCGCCGCCGCGCGTGAGATCCAAGGTGTCGTCGAGTTGGTCGGCGGCGTCGCGGGCACGCTTCGCAAGTACGCGCCTGGTTTGAGCGACCGCGGCGTCGGCACAGACGTCGAGGTTGGTCGCAAGGAGACCATCATCGAACTCAGCATGGTTGCCGCTTATGGGGTAAACATTCCTCAGGTCGCCGAGGCCGTCCGCGCGAACGTGATCGAGCAGATCGAGTTCGCAACCGGCCTCGACGTCAAAGAGGTCAACATCGAGGTCACCGACATCGCCTTCCCGCAGGAAAGCCGCGTGGAGTAGCCATGACCGTCGGAGGGCCGATCTCTCTCCTCGATATCGCTCGTGCGATCGAGGCCGTCGTCGACCGGGATGATGGTGTGGCGGGTCTTGATCGCTCCGGGCGTGCCGTGACTGTCGGACCAGGCAAGACAGTAAAGGGGGTTCGTGTTGAACGAACCGCCGACGGCGAGGTATTCGCCCGCCTTGAGGTCATTGGCCTGGCAGGCACCATCCTCACGGAGGCAGGAGATCGACTTCGTGAATCGGTGGAGGCGGAGTTCGCACGCCTCGGCCTGACGGGCACCGTCATGGCCTTCTTCACCGACCTCGCTGATGCGAAACTCAGCCGGAAGCCCGAGGTGGCATGAGGGCCGGGACTCGACATGTCGTAAACCGACTGCTCGCTATCTCCCTTTTCGGCGCGCTGGTCGCGGGTGGCGTGCTGGCGGCGATCGAGGCCGCCGCGGTGCTGGCTGGCCAAGGTTCGCAGATCGATCCGCCGATCGAGTATCGCCAATGGTGGGATGAGCTCTCGAGTCGAGATCTTTCCGACACTCAGCTCGTGGTCGTCGCAGGTGTCCTTGTTGGTGTCGGCCTCCTCCTGGTCATGTTTGAGCTCTGGCCTCGTAGACGCGATCGTCGGACGATGGTCGCCGAGACGGAGTCTGGGCGGGCGGAGCTTCGCCTCAGCTCGCTCGAGCCGTACCTCGAAGATCGCCTGCGAACCCTGGACTGGGTGCGCGACCCC
>CAMYIK010000128.1 GCA_947258365.1 uncultured Thermoleophilia bacterium
CGCCTCGCCTGCTTCCTCCACCCGACTGGTAGCTCCAACAGACGAAGGCACGGAAACCCTGGTGCTCGTCCTGGAGATCCCGCAGGCGGCGCAAGTGGACGATCCGCTCCTCCAGCGTCTCCACCGTGCCGTACATCATCGTCGCGGTGGTGGACATGCCGGCGCGATGCGCCACGCGCATCACCTCGAGCCACTCGTCACTCTTGGTCTTCTTCGGGGCGATGACATCGCGGACCCGGTCGACCAAGATCTCCGCGCCTCCGCCCGGCACCGAATCGTGACCCGCGGCCCGCAACCGATCCATCGTCTCCTCGAGGGTGAGCTTCGAGAAGTGAGCGATATGCAGGATCTCCGACGGTGAGAGGGCGTGGAGATGGATCGGATACCGGGACTTGATATCGGAGAACAGATCCTCGTACCACTCGATCTGTAGCCCGGGGTGGTGCCCGCCTTGCAGCAGCAGTGCGGTTCCGCCCAGGTCGAGCGTCTCCTCGATCTTCTGGAAAATCACCTTCTTGGGCAGAACGTAGCCCTCGGGGTCGCGCGGCAGCCGGTAGAAGGCGCAGAAGTCGCAGTCGGTGATGCAGAAGTTCGTGTAGTTGACGTTCCGATCGACGATGAACGTGACCTCATCGTCGTTGCTCGTACGCGAACGCGCCGCCGCGGCCGCCTCACCGAGCGCGACCAGGTCGTCGGAGTGCAGTAGTGCCAGGGCTTCCTCGTCACTGATGCGCTCACCAGCGGCACCTCGATCGAGGATGGTCGTGATCTCGTGCTGTGGTGGTGCGACGGTAGTCATGCGGCCAATCGGGGCACATCGGTCAGCAGTCCCGCGGATCGGGACAGCTCCAGAAAATGCTCGAGCCCCGCGCGCTCTGCGGGACCGAACTCATATCGTAGCCGCCGAAAATAGGACCGGACGTAGTCGAGGGGGAAGGGGAACCGCGCAGCCGCGGCGCGCGCGACTGTCTCGGGATCTTCCGCATAGTCGGCTACGGCTGAGGACAGGTGCTCGCCAAGCATGGCGACCTGTTCAGGGTTCTCGAGAGCCGAGTCCCGCCGGGCCGCCCACACCGCGAAGACCATCGGTAGCTTCGTCCGCTCGCGCCACACCTCAGCGAGATCTGTTCGGTAGCGGCCGAGTCCCGCGCGGAGGCTCGTCAGCGCCTCGTCTCCGATCAACAGCACCCCGTCCACGTCGCTCAGCGCGTCTTCGGGGTCCCCTTCGAGCGGTACGAACGGCGCCGGAGCGTCGCCGACGAGCACCCGCAACAGTGCAACCGAGGTGGCACTGTGCGGTGTTACCGCCACCCGCCGCAGCTTTTCGAACGTGACATTCGAGAACACCTGGATCGAATCAACCGCACCGTCTGCCGTGATGGAGGCGACCGGGAGTAGCTGAAGGCTTTCGGCGTTACGGGCGTAGGCGATGCTGGAGACCGCCGATACGTCCAAGCTGCCGGCAAGAAGCGCGTCGTTGAGCTGGGTCGGGACCCCGTCGATGAACTCCAGATTCCCCTGCGGCGCCTTCTCCAACCCGTGGTACACGGGGTACATGTTCAGCGCCGATATCCGACCGACGCGCAGCGCGCTCATCGCTCGACCGCCTGGGCGCCGACCGCTGAGGCGAGGTGTTCCAGATCGGTCTGATCATCGGCTGGCACCCGCCAGTCATTGGCTCCGAACGCGACGGCAACCTGGCACGCCGGGGCACCCAGAAGCCTCCAGGACGGCCGGATCCACCTGACGCTCGGCAGGCACAGCCGGGTCGCGGCGATCACCGAGAGGTCCTCGACGCCCCACGATCCCGGACGCCGATGATCTCCGTCGTCCGGGATCGGGCACACGGCCACAAGTAAGTCTGAGCGAGCGGCGAGCTCCGCCAGACCCAGCAGGCGCTCGGCGACCTGCTCGGGAGTGTGCTCAGCGCCATAGGCGACGACGGCCTCGCTCGTGGTACCCGAATCGTGCGCGGCCGCGTGATCGGTGAGGGAGCCTTCCTCCTCTCCATCCAGCAGCCAGTCCGCGGGCGGGTCGGCGCGGGTGTAGGTGACGATGCGCTGCCCGGACACGGTACTGGCGCGCTTGCCGGCAGCTACCGGATCGTGACCGGTCAGCACCTCGATCAGCTCGTCCCGACTGGGAATCTCAGGCATAGCGATCCACCACCCCGTCCGCGATCTCCGCCAGGGCGGCGCCATCTGCCGCGCCAAGGTCTCCCGAGGTCGCGATCTGCCTTGCCCGGCCCACCAGGCGGAGGGCTTCCTCGCGCGCCGCGCCCGTTCCGGAGTGCCCTGAGAGCAAATCGCAGGTCTCCTCCAGGCCCTCGCCACGCATCGCGCGCGCGATCGGTTCGGTAACGGAGGGGTCATCGCGCATCGCGAGGATCATGGGCAGGGTGACCGTTCCGTCGCGAAGATCCGCGCCCCGCGCCTTGCCCGTCGCGTCAGCGGTCCCGGTCACGTCCAGGATGTCATCGAAGATCTGAAAGGCCACCCCGATCAGATGGCCGAACTCCGACAACAGTGCGCTGGCGCGCGTCGAGGCTCCTAGCTGGGAACCCAAGCGGCAGGCTGCCGTGAACAGCGCCGCGGTCTTCAGGCGCACGCGGTCGAGATAGTCATCGACGCCAAGGTTCAGGTCTCGGGTTCGTGCCGCCTGGGCGATCTCACCCTGCGACAGGTCGAGCGAAGCTTGGGCAAGGACCGACACCGCGTCGGTGGAGCCTGCCGCGGCGAGCTCTCCGAATGCCAGCGCGAAGAGATGATCGCCTGTCACGATCGCGCGCTCGCGTCCATGTCGGTTGAGGACTGTCGGCTGGCCCCGCCTCAAGTCGGCGTCGTCCAAGACATCGTCGTGCACGAGCGTGGCCATGTGAACTAACTCGACGGCCGCGGCGGCCGAGGTCACCCCAGCCTCGCCGCTTTCGGTAGGGCCCGCACAGCAGTAGACGAGCAAGGGTCGGAGCCGCTTGCCTCCGGCGACGAGCGTTTCGCGTGCAGGCTCCGAAACGATTGGGCGCCCCTCGCCGACGATGTCCGCGAGTCGCCGTTCACACCGCGAAAGCCATGGTGTGTAGGTCCGAATCCGAGGAGGCAAGACGGTGCTCACAACCGAACCCGTCCGTAGTGCAGAGCGACCAGCCCTCCAACGAATGTCTGCCACCGTACGTCTTCGAGGCCGCAGCCGGCGAGCTGGGCGGCGAACTCGGGCGGCTGAGGAAAGCGCAGCGTTGACGCGGGCAGGTAGGCGTATGCCGCCGCGTCGCGCCCGACGAGTCGACCGAGGCCCGGCACAATCCGCTGGAACCAGACCTCCGTGGCGCGCCTCAGGCGGCCGGGAACGGTGATCTCCAGCACCACCACACGGCCGCCGGGCCGTACCACGCGTGCCATCTCCGTCAACGCGGCGGTGATGTCAGGAATGTTCCGTACCCCGAAGGCCACCGTCGCGGCGTCGAAGCTATCGGCTTCAAAGGGCAAGTCCGTGGCGTCGGCCTGAAGGAAGCGCGGAGACCGCGCACCGGCTCCCTTCGCGCGCGCCTCGCCGAGCATCTGCTCGCTGAAGTCGATGCCGACGACCTCACCGGCCGCCGTTACGCGCTCAGCAAGGAGGAAGGCCAAGTCGCCCGTCCCGGTGCAGCAGTCCAGCGCACGCTGACCCGCGGCAAGATCGCTTGCCGCCGCGGCCCTTTGCCTCCAGCGCCGGTCCAGGCCGAAGCTCATCAGCTGATTCATCAGGTCATAGCGCGGCGCGATCCGGTCGAACATGCTCCGGACTTCAGCGGGTGCCAGTCGTCCAGAGCTCACCCGTCTGTCCCCCAACGCCGCATCAGATCGTGCTCCACTCCGATCGTGTCGAGCGCCTTGCCGACGATGAAGTCGATCATGTCCTCAACCGAGGTCGGGTGGTTGTAGAGGCCCGGCATGGCGGGAAGAATCGTTGCCCCCGCGCGGCTGAGGGTCAGCAGGTTCTCGAGATAGATCGGCGACAGCGGCGTCTCTCGCGGCACTAGCACCAATGTGCGCCGCTCTTTCAACATCACGTCGGCGCAGCGGTGGATCAGATTCCTTCCGGCCCCATGTGCGATCGCGCCCAGCGTCGAGCCCGAGCACGGCATGATCACCGCTGCCGGCGCCAACGACGAGCCGGAGGCGAACGGCGCGGTGAGCTCCTGCAGGCCGAGCACGGTCACCTCGCCCGGTGATTCTGCGTACTCGTTCACGAAGCGCTCGATCAGGACCTCACGACCCTCTGTGGGGTCGGCGCCCAAACCAAAGAGTTCGTGCGCGATGACCTTCAAACCCGACTCGCTGATGCAGAGTCCGACCTTGCATCCCGCGCGCGTCAGGGCACTAAGACCGCGGGCACCGTAGGCCGCGCCGCTCGCGCCGCTGATACCGAGGAAGACCCTCACCGGGGGGCCTGACGAAGAAGGCCCCCGCGATGCGGAGGCCTTCGGAGAGATTCACTGAGCATTACCGCTCGGCTACTTGTAGGTATCGCCAAGACCCTCGAGGAAGGTCCCGAGGTCTTCGTACTCCTGGTCAGTGAAGTTCGGGAAGGCCGGCATTGACGAGCCGGGTGTCCGAGATGCGGGCTCTTTCAAGTGGTCGATCTGCCACTCGAGGCCGCGGTCCTTGGACGACTCGTTGGTGAGGTCTGGACCGGGTCCAGGCGCACCTTCGCCCTTGATCATGTGACAGGCCGAACACTGGTTGGCGGCATAGAGCACGAGGCCCGCCTCGCCCGCCTCGTCCAAGCCCTCGAGCTCGATCGCTGCCGGGTCCACCGTTCCGGACGGCGATTTGACGCCCTCCTCGGTGAGCCACGCCATTAGCGCGATCACCACGACCGCTATCGCAAGTGCAACCGGGCGCTTCTCGATCCGCCGCTCGGGCCCGCGGTCGATGAACGGCCACACGACGAGCAGGACCATCAGGATGTTCGGCACCAGGAACGTGCCCATGATCACCGGCGTCAGGACGTTCTCGCCCTTGAAGATCTTCAGCAGCTCGAAGAGGAAGAAGAAGTACCACTCCGGGCGCGGCACGAAGTCTGTGGTCGCGGGGTTGACCGGCTCGCCGACCTCGACGCGGTAGACGATCGCCATAGCGATGACGATGCCGATCGCGAATAGCGCGACCAAGTGGTCCTTGTAGATGGCGTACGGGAAGAACGGCTTGCCCTGGCGCTTGGCCTCGGCGTAGTCCTCCAAATACTCCTTCTGCTGCGCCTTGTTCACGAGCCACCCCCTTCAGGAGTAGTCGCGGTCGAGGAGCTGGTGGGAGCCGGCGTGCGCAGCGGCGGGTGCTCGGGCGCGCGCACCGGAACGCGGGTGCGTCCCGTCGGCAGCCGGTCGCGAGCGGCCTGGCGCTTCGCCTCTTCCTTCTCGCGCTCCACCATCGTGCGGCGCTTGCTCCATGGCGGCTCCGCGATGCCGAGCTTCGACACCAGGAAGAGATGGATCGCAATGAAGGTGATCATGCCGCCGGGTATCAGCAACATATGGATCGCGTAGAAGCGCGAAAGGGTATTCGGCCCGAACTCGGGGCCAGCGCGCAGCACGTCGGCCAGGTACGGGCCCAGCACCGGGGCCGAGGCAGTGAGGTTGACCGCGACGACCGTGGCCCAATAGGCCTTCTGATCCCAGATCAGCAGGTACCCCGTGAGGCCCATGAACATGGTCATCACCAGCAGCAGGGAGCCGGTGACCCAGGTGAGCTCGCGCGGATACTTATACGCGCCGAAGAAGAACACCCTGCCCATATGCAGGAAGACCACGACAATCATCGCGCTCGCGCCCCACTTGTGCATACCGCGAACCAGCCAACCCCAGGTGAGGTCGTCGGTGATCACGCGGATGCTCTCGAAAGCTGTGGCGGCGTCCGGCTTGTAGTACATCGCAAGGATGATCCCCGTGATGGCCTGAAGACCGAAGAGGGCCATCGCCGTGAAGCCGAGCGTTTGGAACCAGCTCGTCTCGGCGGGAATGTTGCGATTCATGAACCAGTTGAGACCGGTCTTCATGCCGGTCCGGTGATCGACGTAGTCGACCACCATGTCGTTCGTCTTCGCGACCGGGTTCTTCGGCCCGATGTCCTTGGTCGCCATGCGTCAGTCCTCGCTCAGGCGCCTGGGGTCGGGTAGAGGTTACGGAGCACGCCGGTAACGGGCTCGCCCGGGCCTTTCAGCTCGAACGGCTGCTCGTCCTCGTCGATGGAGTACGGCCGGCCGATCAGTAGGCGGTCCTCGTCCTTGGCGTTGGCGAGTTCGACGTCTTTGCCGCCGGGCGTCACGACCTTGTAGTCGAAGCGGTCCAGCGGGCGCGCCGGCGGGCCCGCGGTCACCAGGCCAATCGAGCTATACGCGCCACCATGGCACGGGCAGGCAAAGGCGTCGCTGCCGGAGCTGTAGTTGACCGGGCAGCCGAGGTGGGTGCAGCGGTTCCAAATCGGGATCAGCTTGTTGTCTTTGCGTCGGACGAAGACCCGCCGGTCGGACTCAGGGGCCGGACCGGCGACAGCGATGCCGGAGGTCTCTCCCTCGGGGAAATCCTTGAGCGGGCCGACGTCGACCCACCGGAGTACCTCCGGCTCGAGCGTCGGTGCGACGGCGAATCCAACGATCGGAACCACGATGGCCGCCGTCATGGCGCCGCCACCGGCGAGGGCGACGAGGCTCAGGAACTTCGTCCTGGTGACGTAGTCGGGATCATCTTCAAGACGCGGCTCCACGTCGGGCGGGTCGACCGCCTTCGGACCGCTGTAAGGGGCGGTAGCGTCGTCGAGACCGTTGTTATCAGGCACGCGCGCTCACCAACGTTTCTCCGTTTCCCACGGGCCGCACAATACACCGAGCGATTCCCGTCTGAGGCTCCTTGAGCACTCCCCGGGGCAAGTGTCCCTACGGTCGGTCCAGGCCGTACTCGGCCCAGCGCTCCGTGACCTTCGCGCGGACATCGTCGCTCATGGAGATCAGCTCGGGCCACGGCCTCACTACGCCCTCGCCATCCCACTTGCGTGTGGCGTCGAAGCCGATCTTGCTCCCATAAGCGAAGTACGGCGCGGCGTGATCAAGCGCGTCCACAGGGCCGTCGACGATTAGGGAGTCTCGTCCCGGGTCGACGTTGCTGAATGCGTGGAATGCGACTGCGGCTGGGTCTTGAACGTCCACGTCGTCGTCCACCACTACGACGCAGCGCGTCAACGACAGTAGACCGAGACCCCAGATCGCGTTCATGAGCTTCTTGGCGTGTCCGGGATACCGCTTGCGTACCGAGACCAGAGCACAGTTGTGGAACACACCCTCGGCCGGCAGGTTCATGTCGACCAGGTCCGGCAGGGTCATCTTGATGATCGGCAAGAAGATGCGCTCGGTGGCCTTGCCCAGGAAAAGATCCTCCATCGGTGGAATGCCGACGATGGTCGTCGGGTAGACCGGCCGCTCCCGCATCGTGACCGCAGTGACTTGG
>CAMYIK010000129.1 GCA_947258365.1 uncultured Thermoleophilia bacterium
CGTGCCGGTGAGATTCAGATGATCGGAGATCACGACGGGCGTGCCCGGCGGGTTGGCGGCGTCCAGGGAGCCTGCGGCGTTGGTCAAGATCACGCGCTCGCAGCCGGCCATGACCGCCGACCGGACGCCGTGGACCACCGTCTCAACGGGGTGGCCTTCATAGAAATGGGCGCGCCCCGCAAGCACGAGCACACGGGCGCCATCCACAAGAACGGACTGAGCGGTTCCGGAGTGCCCAAGAACCGCGGGCGCGGGAAAACCCGGCAGATCCGGCATCGGCACCGCGGCTTGGTGGGTGCCGAGTTCTTTCGCCGCCCCCGCCCAGCCTGATCCGAGCACCAGGACGCATGAGTGCTCGCCGAGTCGATCGCGAATCGACTCGGCGGCACGGGCCGCCAATTCGTACGGCGAAGCGTTCATTGGTCAAGTATCGCAGCCCGGGCGGGGCGCAGACTTTCCTAAGCCATCTAGGATCATCGGCCGTGCCACGACACACACAGGCAGTACATCCCCACCAGCCGCGCTTCGCGCAGACCATCACCGGAGCGATCTCGGTGCTGGCCATCGTGCTTCAGGTTTGGCCAATCCTCCTCATCGCGCTCGCGCTCGTGCTCGTTGCCCTCTTCGCGCCACGCCGCTCACCGGTGAACTGGCTGTTTCGGAAGATCGCCCGACCGCCAGAGGAGCTGGAGCCGGTATCGCCGGTGCGTTTCTCTCAATGGCTTGCCGTGGCGTTTCTCGGGGTCGCGAGCGTGTTGTTTGTCGCCGACCTTGCGGTCGCGGGATGGATCGTCACAGGGATGGTCGCCGTCGTCGCGTTGATCTCTGGGATCTCGGGCTTCTGCATCGGCTGTGAGATCTACCGCTTCGCCTTGGCGCTGAGGGGCGGCGCCGACGATCTGCGAGGGTTCCTCGGGCTCTCAGGCAGCGGCCCCTGGATAGCGGTCCTGACCGCACCTGGCTGTGCGAGGTGCGCGCCAACAGTCGCTCGCGTGAAGGCGGCGGCCGGCGATCAGAAGGTGACCGTGGTGAATCTCGCGGAAAGGCCGGAGGCATCCCATGCCCCTGTGAAGAGCATTCCCGCGGTACTCACGATCGCCCACGACGGTTCGCTGATTCAGGCGCGCGCCGGCGTCGTCGACGAATCCATGATCCAAGAACTGGTTCCGCTCAGGTAGAGACGGACCTCGTCTTCAGCCGGCTGGGGGCGCACCGCCCGGGGGTGGACCGCCCGCTCCGGGACCGCTGGCGGCCTCATCGAACTCTCCGTTCAGGCAGCGGCCGATGTACGGATAGACCACTCCAGCCATACGCCGATGACGGTTGCACTTCATGCCCGAGACCCCTCCGCTGGGAGACACCTTCGTCCGCGGCGAACCGTAGGGGCGGGGAGATAACGGCCCCGGCAAACGGGCAGAGAACCTGCCAGAAGCGACCTACGGGCCTAGATGTGGAACATCGGCGCGCTGCGCGCCTCGGCATCACGATGGGCGAGTTCCGCCACCGTGGCCCCGCTCAATGTTGCGGAGAGCCCCTCTAGGGCCTCGCGCCACACCGAGTCCAACCCCTGGCCCATGGCCTCTAGGGAAGCTAGTTCACCGTCGACGGCCTCGACGACATCCAGGACGGTTACTTCTGACGGCGGCTTACGGAATGAGTAGCCACCACGCATTCCGCGCTGGCTTTGGAGAATGCCGGCGCGGCGCAAGCTCCCGAAGAGTTGTTCCACGACGTGCAGCGGGACGCCTCGCGCTTCGGCGACCTCAATGATCGGAACGGGCTGATCTGAATTCTGATTGACGAGCTCGACCAACGAGATGAGCGCGGTACGACTCTTGTCGGAAACGACGATCATGAAACTCCCAAAAACCCAGCGTGTTAGCTGAGTTTACTGGAGCCAGCCAAGGGCCACGTACCGACCCGGCTGGTGCCGCCTATTCGTCGGCGAGGAGGAGGTTCTCGTAGCCCTCGCGGGTGATGGTCGGCTTGTGTGGCCGGCCTGCCTTGACGCGTAGGTCGTAGATCTTCTCCATAGCGTCGATCCAGGCATCGATATCGGGGAGCATGATCTCGTAGATACATGGCTCGGTGTGCACGAGTACCCGGGCTCGCTTTCCGCCCCACCCTGTGTCGACATGCTTGGGGAAGCGCTCGAGCTCAGAGACCTCGTCCAGGATGATCTCACGACGCTTGGCGAGCATCGCGCGGTCCAGCGCGGTGGGCGTGAAGATGAGGCGCTCGTCCGTCAGGACGATCCTTCCATGACGGCTCAGCCAGCCGTTCTGGAGATCAGCTTCCCCTGACTTGCGCTGGCGCTCGTCATCACCGACCGGCGGCGCGGCGGGCACCCGTGGCAGTTTTTTCCGCGATTTCCCCATCTGGACAGTTCCTCGTGATCGTGGTCGAGGCGAGTCTACGCGGGAGTCTGGCTGTTGACACCCGGGAAAGATAAAGGGCCCGCGCGAGCAGGCCCTTTCTCTTTCCCTATCCGTCTCCGCTCAGACCAGGAACGGGACGAGCAGGAGCGCCACGATGTTGGCGATCTTGATCATCGGGTTGATCGCGGGGCCGGCGGTGTCCTTGTAGGGGTCACCGACGGTGTCGCCGGTCACGGCAGCCTTATGGGCGATTGTGCCCTTGCCACCGTGAGCGCCGTCCTCGATCAGCTTCTTGGCGTTGTCCCAAGCTCCACCACCAGAGGTCATCGAGATCGCGACGAAGATACCGGTCACGATGGTGCCCAGCAGCAAACCGCCGAGCATCAAGCGACCGTTCTCTACGCCGAAGATGAACGCGATGACGATCGGGAAGGCGATCGGAATCATCGCCGGGATCAGCATCTCCCGCTGAGCAGTCGCGGTCACGATGCTCACACACCGACTGTAGTCCGGCTTCTCCGAGCCATCCATGATGCCGGGCTTTTCCCGGAACTGTCGACGGACTTCTTCAACGACCTGACTGCCGGCCCGGCCCACTGCCTCCATTGAGAAGGCGGCGAACAGGTACGGCATGAGGCCACCGATGAAGAGGCCGACGACCACATACGGGTCGGTGAGTGAGAACTCCAGCGCCGCGTCCTTGCCCTCTTCAAGGAGCGCTTCGCGCAACTCCTCGACGTAGGACACGAACAGCACCACCGCGGCGAGACCGGCCGAGCCGATCGCGTACCCCTTGGTGACGGCCTTGGTGGTGTTACCCACCGCGTCGAGCGGATCGGTAATGGCGCGGACACTCTCGTCGAGCCCGGCCATCTCAGCGATACCGCCGGCGTTGTCGGTGATCGGCCCGAACGCGTCGAGCGCAACGACCATGCCCGCCATCGAGAGCATGGCGGTGACCGCTACGGCGATGCCGTAGAAGCCGGCCAGCTCGAAGCTGATGATGATGCCAAGACCGATGACGATCACCGGCAGGGCGGTCGCTTTCATACCGACGGCGAGCCCCGCGATGATGTTCGTCGCGTCACCCGTCTCGGAGGCCTTACCGATCTTCTTCACCGGCGGCCAAAGCGTGCCGGTGTAGTACTCGGTGATCGCGACCAGGAGGACCGTGACGCCGATACCTACGAGGGCGGCGTACCAGTAGCGGATCCAGTCGACCGTGATCTGGCCGTTGGCGCCTTCAGCACCATCCATCAGCCACTGCGTAATCGGCAGGAAGGCGATGGAGGAAATAATCACGGCAACACCAAGGCCGATGTACAGAGCGCTCGTGACCGAGTTGCTCTTGCCGAGCCGGACGAACCACGTGCCGATGATCGACGCGAAGATCGACACGCCTCCGAGAGCCAGTGGGTAGAGCAGTGCGTTCGAGACTTCCCAGCTGCCCGCGTCAACGAAGAAAAGCGATCCGAGGAACATCGCCGCGACCGTGGTCACCGCGTAGGTCTCGAAGAGGTCGGCGGCCATACCCGCGTCGTCACCGACGTTGTCGCCCACGTTGTCGGCGATGACCGCCGGGTTACGCGGGTCGTCCTCGGGAATACCGGCTTCGATCTTGCCCACCAAGTCAGCGCCGACATCGGCACCCTTGGTGAAGATTCCGCCACCAAGGCGGGCGAAGACCGAGATCAGCGAGCCACCGAAAGCCAAGCCGACCAGCGGCTTGACGTCCTCGACATCAGAGCCGAGAACGAGGAAGTAGCCGGCGACCGAGATCAGCCCCAGTCCGACGACGAGCATTCCGGTTACCGCGCCGCCCTTGAAGGCGATGCCGAGGGCCGGCCCCATGCCGCTCTTGGCGGCCTCGGCAGTGCGGACATTGGCGCGCACCGCGACGTTCATTCCAATGAAGCCGGCGGCGGCCGACGCCACCGCACCAATCAGGAAGCCGATTGCGGCCTCCCAGCCGAGCAACGTCGAATCGACGGTCTGCCCGAGCACACCGATCACCACGAAAAGAATCGCAGCGACGATGGCGATAACTGTGTACTGACGCCGCAAGTAGGCCTGCGCGCCTTCCTGGATCGCTTCGGCGATCTCTTGCATGCGGTCATCGCCGGCGGGCTGGCGCATCAGATACACCGTCAGCCAAACGCCATAAGCGACCGCGACGAGGCCGGCGACGATCGCCAACCACACTGTGTTGTCCGACATGAAGTCGGCCACGTGTACTCCTCCGGTTCTTGTGCGGGATGGCGACACTCAAGAAAAACGCGTGCGGCACGGGGCGCGCGGGCGGTCGCCGGCGCAAATTTTTACCACACGGCCCGGGCGACCGGGGCCTACAAACTCGCCCCGCGGAGCGCATTGGCGCAGTGGGGATCATTGTCCCCAGGGATGCGCGGAATTACCCATTCCAAGAGGTTTCGGACCCGCTCCACGTTCTGAGTGAAGACCTTCATCACGTCCTCGGCGGTGACCTTCGGAACGTCGTCTGAGCCCTCCAGCCCCGCGTCGTAGTCGGTGACCAGAGCGACCGTCGCGTAACAGAGCTCCAGCTCACGAGCGAGGATCGCCTCGGGATAGCCCGTCATGCCGATGACCTCCCACCCCATGCGCGAGAACCATTGGCCCTCGGCCCGGGTGGAAAAACGCGGGCCCTGGATCACAACCAGCGCGCCGGCGTCATGGACGGCAATGTCGAGTTCATGGCACCCCGCGACGAGGAGTTCGCGCAGTACCGGTGAGTACGGGTCCGCCGCGGCGATGTGCGTCACCTCTGGCCCGTCATAGAAAGTGTCGGCGCGACCACGAGTGCGATCGACGAATTGATCGCACACGACGAAGTCCCCGATGCGGATCTCCGGCTGCAGACTCCCGGCCGCGCACGGGCCGAGCACCCAGCTCACACCGAGCTCCTTCATTGCCCAGAGGTTCGCCCGGTAGTTGATGCGGTGCGGCGGGAGCTCATGATCCACTCCGTGGCGCGGCATGAAAGCGACGGTCCGACCGTGAAGGTCGGCGAGGAACGCCGGCGCCGATGGTGGTCCGTAGGGAGTCTCGAGCTGCACCTCCTGGACGTCGTCCAAGAAGCGGTAGAAGCCCGACCCGCCGAAGACGCCGATCTCCGCGGAGGGCGTGACTAGCCCTCCTGCCGGGTTCCCGGCGGTGTCCAAAGGCGACTGGCGGCGTCGTTGCTCGCCGGCTGTTCGGCCTCGGGCGCGGGCGCGGACGGCGACTCGTCGGAGGTCTTCTGGTCGGTCGGAGCCTCGGCCTCCTGAGTGGCTTGCACATAGGCCATCTTGATCACCCGGAGCGGCTCTTCGAAGACCTTCGCCTCCTCGGCGCCGACCTCTTGGGCGACCACGTCGGCCAGCGCGCTAGCTGCCTCGATGGCCTGCTTGGCCTGAGTCAGGTCTCGCCCCTCGTCCCCGACCGGACCGAAGCCCAGGCGAACGCCCGCGGAGTCGATCAGGGTCGCCAGCGACTGCAGGATGATGTCGCGGACGTCGGTCTTGGCGAGCTGAGCCACGAACCGTGCGGCGAGCTCCTCCTCGCTTGGGATGTCGTCCACTGTCGGATCGTCGCTCATTGAGTTGCCCCCACCTTCATTGCGTCCAGTGCCTCATGGGCAGAGTCTCGGGTCCGCCGAATGCTCTCGGTCACGATGGCTGCCGGATCGCCCGTCGACGCGAGCAGCGCCCGCTGACGCTGCGCGCCGTTGCCCTCGCTCAACATCTTCTCGATCGGAGCCAAGAAGGGCTCAAGCCCCAGCGGCCCGTGCTGGCCCTCAGACCACGTCAGCAGATCGTTGATCGCCTGCGGCATGCTGTGTACCGAACCGTCGACCAGGCGGATCATGTCCCCCTCGAGGCCGTAGCGCTGCGCCCTCCAGAGGTTCTCTTCGATGATCGCCCGAGAGTCCATCGGCAGGGTGCGGCCGTTGTCGTAGTCACGACAGAAGGCCGCCGTGCAGGCGAGCGCAAGCGCGGTCACCGCCAGAGCCTCCGTGGCATCGGTCTGCCCGTCACAGATACGAATCTCGACGGTGCCGTAGGAATGGTGGGGTCGCACGCTCCACCAAATCTGGGTGCTCTCGACGATCGCCTCGGTGCGAGCAAGAAGCTCCACGAAGCTCGCGTACTCGCTCCAGTCCCCATACGGCTCGGGAATGCCGCAGCGCGGGAAGCTCTTGGTGAACACCTGGGTGCGGGCCGAGTGCAATCGGGTGTCGCGCCCGAGATAGACCGGGCTGTTCGCGGACAAGGCGAGGAGCTCTGGCAGGACGGTGCGCAGGGCGGTCGAGACCGCGATGGCGCGATCGGCGCCTTTTACTCCGACGTGAAGGTGGATCGACCAGGTGTTGTTGACCCACGCGATGTAGCCGAGCTCTCTCTCGACCCGCGCGTAGTGGGGGGTGTTGATGATCTCTTGTTCCTGCCAAGGGCTGAACGGGTGCACTCCGGTTATCCCGATGGCGATGCCGAGTTGCTCGGCCAACTCGATCAGCTGCAGGCGTCCTTCGACCAGCTCCCGCGCCGCCGAGGCAAAGGTGTCGTTCTTGCCGGTCTTGACCTCGATCTCACTGGAGATCAGCTCACCCGCGAGACGATCGGCGAAGGGTCCGGTCGCGGAGTCTCGTAGTTCCTCGAAACGGTTGACGAGGGAGAGCTTTTCGGGGTCGAGAAGTTGGTATTCCTCCTCGATTCCGATGGTGAAGTCGGTCGAGTCCTCGAAACGCTCGGCCACGCCGGCCAAGAGTGCCGTGGCTGCTTGATCGCCGGTGCTGGACACCGCGCCGAGTGTACCTAAGCGTTCCTGGTCGCCGCCGCAGTCAGGTCAAGTAGAAGTAGAGCGCGTACAGCAGCTCCACGGCGGGGTTCGAGGTGTGCACGGTCACGTCCGACGGCACGTTCAGCAACGCGTCTGAGTAGTTGAAGATGATCTTCACACCCAGCGAGACCAGATCGTCAGCCACCGCCTGAGCAGCACCCGGCGGAATCGCGAGCACCCCGACCAACACCCCGTCCTGCTCGACG
>CAMYIK010000130.1 GCA_947258365.1 uncultured Thermoleophilia bacterium
CCCGCCCGACGCTTTCAATCCACCAAGTACCCGCCTTGGACATGGGGGCTCGCTTACGTGTGGTGGCTGGAGGCCGACATGGATCAGGCGTACCGCGCCGGACGGGAACTCGCGCGCCATGGTCGGGAATTCGATCTGCAGGACACGATCGCCCACGGCGAGTACTTCATGGGCGCGGCCGCCTATCAGCGCAACCAGGTTGCTCAGGCATTGGAGCACTTCGCTGCCGCGGCGGAGCACCCGCACCTCTGCCAGGCAATCACCTACGTCCACGCGACTGCCGGCCAGGCGCTTTGCCATCTCGCCGACGGCGACTCGGCCGCGGCAGCGCGAGCCGCCGACAGCATGGCCGAGTTCGTCATGTCGGGGACCAGTAGGCATCTCCAAGAGGTCGCAGACGCGTTCATGGTCGAAATGGCGCTCCGGCAGGGGCACCGGGCGAAGGCCGAACGCTGGCTCAGGAGCGAGGGCAGTACGGGACTCCTCGCAGACCTGAACGGCCCGCCCGATTCTCATTCCTACATGCTCTACGACCCGGCGACGACGCTGGTGAAGGCGGTGCTGGCCCCCGCTACGAAGGAGGCACGCGAGCGCGCGGACCGCCTGGTCCTACACTCGATTGCATTCGCCGAGCAGACCAACAACCGCTCCTTGCTCGTTCAAGTGCTCGGCCTCCAAGCATTGACAGCTCACGCAGGTGGCGAGGACGCCGCCGCGCTCACGGCGTTGGAGCGTGCGGTGTCCTTGTCGCAGCCGGGAGGCGCTTTGCGCCTGCTTGCCGACCTCGGACCAGCACTGACGGAGCCGCTCAACCGACTGAGGGTGGGCGGCGACGAGCTTGCGCACGTCGCCGCGATCCTGTCGGCCATCGGGGTCTCGGCTGGTGAACCGGGCGAGACGCCATCACTGCAATCGCTCCCCGCTTCCGTCGTCAACCCTTCGGGGATGGATCCGCTCACCCCACGTGAGCGGAGCGTCCTCGCGCTCCTCGCGCGCCACTATACGAATAAGGAGATCGCGGGCGATCTACTCATCGCCCCAGAGACGGTGAAGAAGCACTCGATCAACCTCTATCGCAAGCTGAACGTCGGCGGCCGGCGCGAGGCCGTCGCGAAGGCGCACGCGCTCGGCTATTTCGGAGGCGACTGAGCCACAGCGCTCGATGAGTCTCCCGTCGCGCTCCCTGAGAGCGCGACGGGCACGCGGAACTACCCCACCGCAGATCCAAAGCGGGGCTGGCAGTCCGCTCGGTAGCGGTCACGCTCCGTAGCGACGCAGTCGATTCTGGAGGGCGCAGGCCCACGGCCTCGTTTCGTGATCGAATCAAGGGATTTCATCGTGGGAACCTTCCCCGACATCTCCGCTGCCGAAGGTGGCCTGAGGGCACTTGGGCGCGCCCTCGACGCACTCGCCGACCAAGCCTGCGACACGGCCCTGATCGCACGGAGAGACGACCGCACCGAGGTGCTCTACCGCCGCTCGTCACCTGGAGCTGAGCACGACGACCGAAGCTGGGGTCTCGCTGCGGGTCTCGCAGTCGCCCTGTTTCCCAAGATCTGGCTCGAGCATGCGGACGACGTTGAGAAGGTCTCCGTGGAGGCGAGCACCGCCGCCGCCTGCGTTACGAAGGGCCTCAGCCGGGCGGCTCTGAGCGAAATGGGCGCGTGCGTTGACCAAGCCGAGACCGCCCTGATAGCGGCCACCCCACCAGAGGCTCGCGACCTGGTCTGCGAAGCGCTGACCAGCGCGGAGTCGCTCACCGCCCGACGAGCACGCCTCGACCGGGGCGGCGAACCTCTTGCCCGCACTCCGGTCGCGGCGGCCCGCCGTGACATGCAGCGCAGCCGAGGAGACCAAGGAAGGAAACCGGAGTGAGCAAAGACCGGAAGCAAGAGAGCGCGATGTCGGCCGCGCCTCCGGACATGAGCCGCACGACGTCGCCGCGGAACTTGATCTTCGCAGCGCCGGCCGGCGATCCGCGCAGGCGCCGCGCAGTCGATGTGGTTCTCCTGATCGGCTCTCTCCTGGTCGCCGTGCTCGTGGCCTGGATCCACTCAGCACGGATCCGGCTCGACGAGGAGCTCTTGGCCCTCTTCGCGGACGGAGTCCCCAACTGGCTCGACACGATCGCTGCGATCGTCTTCCTCGTCGGGGGGCTCTACCCGCTCGGGCTGCTGCTCGGCATCCTCATCTTCGGCAGGGGACGTTGGCCCATCGCCCGCGACATGATCCTCGCGGCGGTGCTCGCCGTGGCGATCGGCACCCTGGGATCGCTCGCCGCCGGTCCTGAGTGGCCGGACGTGCTCCAAGAGATCACCGGCAGGGAGCCCGTGCCCTCTTATCCACTGCTGCGGCTGAGCGCTTCCGTCGCGATCTTGACCGTCGCGGCTCCCTATCTCTCGTTGCCCATGAGACGGGTCGGCGTTCGGCTGGTCGGCGTCATGATGATCGCGGCGATCCTGCTCGGGTTCGCCGACTTCTCCTCGATCATCGGCGGGCTCGCCGTGGGAACGGCCGCGGCCGCGGCAATCCACCTGATCTTCGGTTCTGGCGTGGGCATTCCCAGCAAGGCGCGCATCATCGACGCCTTGCGCACCATCCAGCTCGAGCCCACCGAGTTGGACTACGCCGACGAGCAGCCGATCGGAGCAACGCTGGCCCGCGCCCGACTCGCCGACGGAACGGAGGCAATGGTCAAGATCTACGGACGCGACGCATCCGATGCCGCGACGCTCTCGCGGTTCTGGGATTGGATCCGTTTTCGCCAGGTGCGCCGGGGTCGCCCGCTGGGAGCGTCCGGTCTTCAACAGGTCGAGCACGAAGCCTTGATGCTTCTCGAAGCCCGGCGCGCGCAACTCCCCGTGCCGAAGCTGCTCGGCTGGGGCGTCGGCGAGAGCGGCGACGCGTTGATCGTGACCCCCTGGCCGGGCGGAGACCGCCTGCGAGACCTGAAGGGCTCGGATGTCAGCGACACGGTTCTGCAGCAGTGTTGGGCTGGGCTCACGCGATTCCACGACACCGGTCAAGGCGCGAAGAACGCTCAGATCGACGGCACAGACATCTTGGTGACAGATGACCAGATGCTCTTCCTCGGGCTGGAAAGCGCCGTTGTGACACCCGGCGAGGAGCAGAAGGCCT
This sequence comes from uncultured Thermoleophilia bacterium, assembly GCA_947258365.1. Taxonomy (GTDB): domain Bacteria; phylum Actinomycetota; class Thermoleophilia; order Miltoncostaeales; family Miltoncostaeaceae; genus CAMYIK01. The sequence goes on from CAMYIK010000130.1 coordinate 3,139, forward strand.
CCGGAACGGCCCAGTTGCTCACCACCACCGCGGTCGCCGTCGGCCCCGAACGGGCAATCGCGGTAGCACGAGCTGCGATCGGAGACGAGAGGCTCGCCGCGGCCCTGCCGCTGCTTCAGAGCGCCGTGATGTCGAGCGTGCTGCAGCACGACGTCAAGCGTTCCGAATTCACGCTCAAGGAGCTCCGGCACGAGGTTGCCGACGCGATCGGTACCGAGGCGCCCGAGCTCATTCAGTTGCAGCGGGTCACCTGGGCCAATGTCGCAACCCTCGCGCTGACGGTGTTCGCGGCCTACGCCCTGATCAGCTCGTTCGCAGACATCGGCTTCGACACGATCGTCGACCAGTACAAGGACGCCAAGTGGTCATGGGTGGTCACCGCGCTGATCCTCGCCCAGCTCACGAACGTCGGCGAGTTCTTCAGCATGACCGGGGCGGTCTCGCGCACGGTCCGCGTGCCGTTCGGTCCCACGATGATGTTCCGGTACGCGCTCTCGTATGTGTCGCTGGCGATCCCCGGGGAAGCGGGTTCCATGGCGATGAACATCCGCTACATGCAGAAGCTCGGCGTCTCGACCGCCAAGGCCGTGGCGCAGGGGCCGCTGCTATCGGTCTTCTCGATCGCATTCGACATCGCCCTTTTCCTGATCGCCCTTCAGTTCGTGGGCTCCGACGTCGTCGATCAGTCCGGGATCTCCGACCTGGATGTCGGTCCCGCACTCAAGCTGCTCGGGTTGGTGCTGGTGCTGGTGGTGGTGGGCATCGTGGTGACCTTCGCGGTGCCGAAACTGCGCAATCGCATCGTTCCGCACGTGAAAGAAGGTCTCAGCACCGTCGCGGACGCCATCACCGACCCGGAGCGCCTACTCCGAATCGCCGGCGGCACGTTGCTGCAGAAACTGTTCTTCGCCCTGACCCTCGCGGCGGCGGTTGTCGCGTTCGGAGACTCCCTGAGCCTTGCTGAGGCCATCTTCGTCAACACCGCCGTCTCGCTGTTCGTTGGCCTGATTCCCGTGCCGGGGGGAATTGGCGTCGGCGAGGCCGCGTTGACCGCGGGGCTGATTGCCGTGGGCGTGCCGGAGGGTGCCGCCTTTGGCGCCGCGCTGACGCACCGCATGGCTACGTCCTACCTGCCTCCGGTATTTGGCTGGTATGCGAGCAGCTGGCTCACCAAACGCGATTACCTATGAGTCGAGCGGTTTCCGCTCAGAGCACGAGCCAAACGGTGATCAGATAGCCGGGGATCGCAGAGAAGAGCAGAGCGTCAAAGCGGTCGAGCACGCCGCCGTGGCCAAGCAGCACCGCACCCGAGTCCTTGACGTGCGCATCGCGCTTGATCCTCGACTCGAACAGGTCGCCGAAGCCGGCACATCTGGGGGGTGTTAAGCAGTGACGCGCGAGGGGTTTCGAAGAACGCGACTGGCGCGATGGGAACCTGTGCGCCATCGAACACACATCGAACAGAGAGCGCGAAGCCAGGGAGGACGGGCGATCGCGCCTTCGATCGCCGATTCGGCATTTCACCTGCACGTACGGCTATCTAGCGCCCTCTGAAGTCATCCCGTTTCCTCCAATTTGCGCGCTTCTATGCTGAGGGTCGAGACCCGCTTGGCGGACCGTTCGAGGCCGAGCAAGAGGAGCCACCGCCCGCCGGCTCGGCAGAAACCCGTGTGCCGGTGCTGAGTCGAGCGGGCGCGACGCGACTCAATGAGAATTCCGCCTTTGAGCTCCGGTGAGACCACGCGGCCAATGATGGAGCGGGGCGCTCACAGTCTCGACACGGTTCGCGGAGTACTCCACAACCATGGAATCGCTCGGCACCGCTCAGACCCCGCCCAGGCCTCGACTGCTTGATCGAAAGTCAGTGGCTCGCGAGTACGGCTTGAGCCGTGTCGACGTCGATCGCGTCTTCCGACGGCTGCAGGTCGTATCTCTCCCAGGCTCGCGCAAGGTCTACGTCGCGCGCCAGGCTCTGGATCGGTTCATCGCCGAGCACACCTTCGGCGACGACAGAGTTCGTCCCAGCGCGTAGGTTCTGGCGGCATGCCGTCCTCGTGGATCCAGTCGCGCGCAACGCGCTCAGGCGCCACGCGCTACCACGTCAAGTACCGACTCGGGGGGCGCGAGTCCCGCGCGCTGCATGGCGGAGCCTTCGCGACGAAGCGTGAGGCCGTCGCGCGCAAGCGCGTCATCGACGGCGAGATCGCCGCTCTTCGCGCGCCTGACATCGCCAGCCTCGGGGATGAGCAGCATGGACTGAAGCTGAAAGAGGCGGCCGACCGCTGGCGCGAGAGCCGGCTGGATGTGCGCGAGGCCACGCGGACCTTCCACCGCACGTCGCTCAACCGCGTTCTCCCCCACCTCCCCTCAGCCCGTCTCGGTGAGGTGACCGCCGATCAGGTCGCCACGGTAGTCGTCGCCCTGAAAGACGGCGGTGCCGCACCCGCGACGATCAAGAAGTCGATCTCGGTGCTCGCACAGGTCTTCGACCACCACGGCATCGATCCGAACCCCGCGCGAGACCGACGCGTCAAGCTGCCGCGAAACGAGCGGCCGGAGATCTCCCCTCCCCCCGCCCAGGACGTCGAGGCCGTGCTCGGCGCAGTGGCGCCTCGCTACCGACTACCGATCATGATCCTGGATGCGACGGGGATGCGCGTCGGCGAGCTCGAGGCACTCACCTGGGGGGACATCGACGAGACCAACAAGCGCTGGCGAGTGACGAAGGCCGCCTCCAAGACGCGCGCGGCGCGGTGGGTCCAGGTCCCCGCCGATCTGTTCGCCGCGGTTCTGGATCTCACTCCGCGGGAGGACCGTGACCTTTCCGGCAAGCTCCTGCCCGGCTTTGGGCAGGCGAGGCTGCGCACCGAGATTGCTCGTGCCTGCAAGGCGACCGGGACGCCGTTGTTCAGTCCGCACGACCTGCGCCACCGCCGCATCAGCCTGTGGCACCGCGATGGTGTCCCGTGGGCGGAGATCGGTCAGCGCGTAGGCCAACGGGATCTCGCCACGACGGCGAACACCTACACCCACGTCCTCGTCGAGGGCGAAGTGGCGCGCAGCACCGTCAGTTTCTAGACCTACGCCGCCGGCCGCGGGAGGCCCTTTTCGTGCGCCGAGCGCGATTCGCGTGCTACCCCCGTGCTACCTCAGCACACCGGAAGGACCCCCTTTGCAGGTTAGGTTCGAGTCCCACCGTCCCTACTTTCGCCAAAGCACGAACCGCCCCCACCATCGTGGAGCCGCTCCTAGCGGTCATGCAGCAGCGATCCAATGCTGAAATCGCAAGACCACGGGCCGTGCCTGTTGCCACAGCGACGAGGAGGTGCCATGTTGATCTCAGTGGACGCATGAGGCTTCGCGGAGACGCGCCCCTTATGCGCCGCACGTATCCGGCACACGAATCGCGAGCAGGCATAACCCGCTCACACAGAGGTCAATCACCAGACACAGACCTCAACTAAGCGATTGGTAACCCGGAGCGAAGCGCTCCAAAAAGGGTCCCAGACCCTTTGCTAGCCAAGAGCTAGCTACCTGACTCGAAGGCCCCGCATCGACGGGGCCTTCGGCTTTCCGACTTAGCACGTCGGCACCACGTCCAGCTCGACGAGAAGACCTCGCACGCGCTTTTCGATGTCGTCTCGGATCGGGCGGACAAAGTCCATCCTCTGCCCCGCCGGATCATCCAGATTCCAGTTCACGTAACGCGTGCCGGGGTAGTACGGGCACTCGTCTCCGCAGCCCATCGTCACCACGACGTCGACCGCCTGCAGTACCTCATCGCTCCAGGGCTTCGGGAACTGCATCCGGATGTCGATGCCGACTTCGTCCATGGCTTCGACGGCGGCCGGGTTGATCGCATCACCGGGCTGAGAACCTGCTGAGTACACGCGCACTCCGTCCCCACCCAGCGTCGAGAGGTACCCCGCGGCCATCTGGGAACGTCCCGCGTTGTGGACGCAGAGAAACAGAACGCCCGGGATGTCGTCCTCGCGAATCACGGCGCGGAGGCGCTCACGGGTGAACTCCTCGGCGTGGGCACCGACCAAGCTGATCGAGTCGTTAAGAAGTTCGTCTACGCGTGACGGCTCGACACTCGGAAACTCACTCCGAAGCGCGGCGAGGCAATCCTGACTCACACGGGTGAGCCTAGTAGGGGCTGATCCCCGATCGGATCGCGATTTCACGTCCTGGTGACGAACCGTCGGTCGGCGTCTCGTCCAGCGCGGCCGGGAGCGCAA
>CAMYIK010000131.1 GCA_947258365.1 uncultured Thermoleophilia bacterium
ATTTCGACCGATGAAGAAAACCGTCGGCGCGGTGCCTCGCCGACCGGCCGCCTCGAGCAGATCGGGGATGTTGTTCCACGGATCCCCGAGGGCCAGCGAGGCCGTTGCTCCAAGCGAGCCGCGACGCAACATGCCTGCGACCAGACGTGGGGTGCGCCGGCGAATGCGGTCGATGTCGTGCGTAATCGCAATGCTCCACTCGGTGGGTGGATCACTACCCAACGCGTCGCGCAGCGCGGCGACGTAGTCCTCGACGAGCGGGCGCTCCAAGTCCAAGCCCGAGATGTGGCTGAACGCGCTCGATTCCAGAGGCAATCGATCGAACTGATCGCGGTCCGCCACGTGAAGCTCATCCCACCGCGCCAGCAGGTAGAAGGCGGACGCCACGATGTCGCCGGCGAACGGCGTGGATCGAGTTGCCGGCGGAAAGACGAAGTCGAGCCCGCCAGCGCGATGAACGGCATCGCCGGGGAACGCGTCCTCGCGTTCGAAAAAGGCTTGGGAATCCCGCTCCAGAGGAATCCAGATCGTCGCGGTTCCTGATGGTGCATTGGGGGAATAGACGACGTCCGGTCGCTGATCGACGAAGACGGCTTCGCGACCTACGGCCTCGGCCAAGACATCGAACACCCAACGGGCACGAGGCTCGAACGCCGGGCGCGCGTCGCTGATCTCGACTCTGAGAGGGGCGGGCATCGGCTGGCTAGTCAGCCGCGAGGGACGGGCCGAGTTCCCCGGCGTGTCCATCCCACTCGTGCACGACGTCGCCTAGCCCGACTCGCCGGCGCTCCGCCGGCGGCGTCGCGGCCGTTCCGAGGAATATGAACCCGAGAATCTCGTCGGTCGGATCGTGGCCCAGCGCCCGCTTGATCTCATCGTCGAAAGCGGGCCATTCGCTCAACCATTGGCCGGCGTAACCGAGAGCGTGCGCCGCGACGAGGATGTTCTGGCAGACAGCACCCCCGGAGAGCATCTGCTCGACCTCGGGGGTCTCGTGCCCATGTTGGATGCGACTGGTCACGACCAGCAGCACAGGCGCCCGAGTGGGTCGCTCCCGCTCTACCGCAACTTCGTCCTGGGTGGCGTCCGGGTTCTGGTGAGCAAACACCTCGGCGAAAATCTCACCCAGCTTTGCCTGGGCCTGATCGTCCAGGATCTGAATGCGCCACGGCGCGAGCTTGCCGTGGTCAGGTACCCGTAGACCCGCCTCAAGGATGGTCCGCAGCTCGGCCTCGCCTGGCCCCGGCTCACCCATCATCGCCACCGCACACGACCGGCGTGTCAAGAGGACTTCAATGGCACTGCGTTCGCTCATTGGGCGGGATCGTATCCGCCTCGACCGGAAGCCAACGGGCCGGCGCGACAAGGCCGGTCCTTGGAGGCCCGCTTTTCATATGATCCCAGCGGGTTTTTGGATTTATGGACGACGATGGGAACGAGCGGATGAGCCTGCGGATCAACGCGACGGCGCCGGATTTCACGGCGGACACCACTGAAGGTCAGATCAGCTTCCACGATTGGGTCGGCGACAGCTATGCGCTGCTGTTCAGCCACCCGAAGGACTTCACGCCGGTCTGCACCACCGAGCTCGGCACGATGGCCGGCCTCAGTGACGAGTTCGCCAAGCGCAACTGCAAGATCATCGGCATCTCGGTAGACCCGGTGGAAGACCACAACCGTTGGAAGGCCGACATTGAGTCGCACTCCGGCCACTCGGTCGATTACCCAATGATCGGTGACCCCGAGCTCAACGTCGCGAAGCTCTACGACATGCTCCCCGAGGACGCGGGCGACAGCTCGGACGGTCGTACCCCGGCCGACAATCAGACCGTGCGTTCCGTCTTCCTGGTCGGACCGGACAAGAAGATCAAGCTCAGCCTGACCTACCCGATGACGACCGGCCGCAACTTCGATGAGCTCATCCGCACGCTGGATTCCGTACAGCTCACGGCCAAACACAAGGTCGCCACGCCGGCCAACTGGAGCCAGGGCGACGACGTGATCATCACCGGAGCCGTCTCCGACGAAGAGGCCACCGAGCGCTTCGGCGACTTCGAACGACCCTTGCCTTACATACGGGTTACACCGCAGCCTGAATAGGGAACACCCCGCGCCATAGCGCCTTTCCTCTCTTGCGCGCCCGCGCCATTGGGCTCATTGTCTGATCAGCGGATTTCGCGGCAGACAAGCGCAAAGGGAGAAGGCCATGGCCCAGCACCTGTTCGACATTACTGAGCGCGCGACGCACGATCTGGTCGCAGCTCAGCTCCATGACTTGGCGGAACAGGTCAAGACCGGTTCGCTCGACTACGGCGCCGAGGACTGGCGGGCGCCAACGGTGATCGTGGACCCGATGGACGTCGACGTCGACCTTATGCGAAAGCGGCACGAGGTAGTCCTCACCGTCCGGATGCGCTGGCCTATCGAGTAGCGACGCGGGTCGTCAGTTCACCTTCTGGGGTTCTTCGACGAGCTGCGCGAGCACCTCACTCATGTATGCGAGCGCCTGGCGATCGTCCAGTCCTCCCGCGGGTCCCTCGTGCACGCTCGCCGCGACCTTCTCTGCCGCCTGCGCAACCAGGGACCTGAAACCCCCCTCCGCCTCGTGGAGCATGTTGGTCGTCTCGAGATATGCCAGCGCGCAAGCAGCCTCGACGAGGCGATCGACTTCCACCATCATGTTGGCGAAATCGATGGCGACCATCCGCGACATGAAGAGCATGTCGGCCTCGAGGAGCTCGTCGATGTGGAGCTTGAGAATCTGAAATGCGCGTGCTCGATTGCCTCGGCGCAGCGCTACTCGAGCCTCGATCAGCTTACTCATCCCAAGAGTGCCGTCCGGAACGTCGACCGCGGCGGCCTGCTCGAAGAAGCGCTCGGCCGCCTCCAGGTCGCCCTGGATGGTTGTCGAGAACCCCGCGCACGTGTGAGCCCAATGGACCAACGTGGGCGGCCCGTGCTCGGCGTGGTGATCGACCAGTGACGCCATGAGCGCGTCACACTCCTCGAAGCGTCCCAGCCCCATCAGTCCTTGGCCTTTTCCGCCCATCCTGGTCAGGTCCGCGAGAAGATCCTCGCCGAGGCGCCGGAGCTCGGCCTCCGCCTTGGGCCCCCACTCCACCAGCTGCGCGTTGTCCTCATAGAGGAACGCCCGCCCGTATCGGGTGAGTGGGCTGCCTGAAGCGCCATATCGCTCGGCCAGCCGTTCGTACGCCTGGTGGTCTTGGCTGAACGTGTAGCGAATCGCGCCCCACGTGAGCCAATAGGCGATCGCGTCCTCATTCTCGGGTGGGGTCATGGCGAGAATCCGTTCCGCCCAATCCCCGATCTCACTTTGGATGCGCGTGTTGATCTCACCGACGAGCGGGCGGACGAGGGCGTCGGCGAGGGCGCGATTGTCGGTCGCATCCGCCCATTCGAAGGCGGCGCGGACGTTGGGCCACAGCTCGCCCAGGCGCGCGACCCCTTCCAACTCCTCAGGACCCGCAAGCAGTTCGTGGATCGTCCGGACCTCGCTGAGGCACCACTCGGCATGGCGCTCCGCGATCAGGTCGGACTGTCCGGTCTCCGAGAGGTGCTCAGCGCCGAACTGGCGCATGGTCTCGAGCAGCCGGAACCGTCGCCCGAAGGGGCCTGACTCGACAATGAGCATCGACCGCTCGACCAGCCCGCCGAGGAGGTCGTCGACGTCGAATGCATCGAGTTCCGCGTCGGCCGCGACAGCCTCGGCCGCAGCAAGATCGAACGGGCCCGCAAAGATCGACAGGCGCTGAAAGAGCAGCCGCTTGGGCGGAGCCAGGAGGTCGTAGGACCACTGAATGGTCGCCCGAAGCGTTCGATGGCGCTCGACGCTTGACCGCCGGCCGCCGGTCAGGAGCCGGAAGCGGTCATCGAGCCGCGCGACGAGGTCCTCTGGAGAGAGGCTTCGCGTGCGAGCCGCCGCCAACTCGATCGCCAGAGGCACGCCATCCAGGCGACGGCAGATCTCCTCGACCGAGCTGCGACTGGCAGTGGCGTCGAAGGTCTGATCGGCCGCGGCGGCCCGCTCATTGAACAGCTCGACCCCGGCTCCTGAAGGCTCGAGAGGCGCAACGGCGATGAGCCGCTCATCACCGAGGCCGAGGCCTTCACGCGAGGTCGCCAGCAGTCGAACGTTCGGACAGCCGTCGACGATCGCTTGAGCGAGCTCAGCCGCGCCCTCGACGACGTGTTCACAGTTGTCCAAGACCAAGAGCGCGTGGCGCGACTCCATGACGCGAACGATGGAGTCGGTGAGCGTTCGGGCGGAGCTCTCCCTGATGTCCAAGGTGCGTGCCGCGGCCCGAGGCACGTCGCTCGAGGATGCGATTCCGGCGAGCTCGATCAGCCACGCCCCGCCGACGAGATCGGCCTCCAGGCGGCGCCCCGCGGCGAGCGCCAGACGGGTCTTGCCAATGCCCCCCGGGCCCACGAGGGTCACGATCGGCGCGCCGCCAAGGGTCTCCGTAATGAGCTCCAGCTCGTCGTGACGACCGATGAGGCGACCGAGCCGCCGCGGCAGATTCCCTTCCCGAGTGCCCGCGGTACGTAGAGGCGGATACTCGCCACCGCCCAGCTGCAGGATGCGCTGGTCGGCCACGACGCCGTCGAGTCGATGGGTGCCGAGCTCAGCCAGGTCGCTCCTTTCGAGCAAGACGGCCGTAGCGTCAGACACCAAGGTCTGCCCGCCATGGCCGGCGACCGCGAGCCGCGCCGCAACATTTACCGCGGGGCCGAAGTAACCCTCTCCGCGCTCCTCCGCCTCGCCGGTGTGCAGGCCGACGCGAACCCGGACGTCCATCCCACCTGGCCAGCGCTCACTGGACGTCGCCTCTTGCAGCGCCTCGGCCCAGGCGGCCGCGTCGCGGGGACGACCAAAAGCCACTCCGAACGCGTCGCTGCCCGCGGCGAAGACGTAGCCGCCGTGCTCGGCCGCGACGGCTCGTACGAGCTCATCGTGGCGGGCCATCGCAACCGCCATCTCATGCTGATGGCCGGCCCAAAGACGCGTTGCTCCCTCTACCTCCGAGAAGCCGAAGGTCACGGTTCCGGAGGCGCGACCCGACGCCGGACCTCGCGATGATCGCGCCGTGCGCAGTTGCTCATCCTGGCCGAGGATCAGTGTCTCCAGCTCTCGTAGGCGCAGTCCGGGCTCGACACCGAGCTGGTCGATCAGATGCTCACGGGCCCTGCGGTAGGCGGCCAACGCATCGGCCTGACGACCGGCTCCGTAGAGGGCGGTCATAAGCAAGGCCCACAGCCCCTCGCGGAATGGATACTCCGCCGTGAGCTCCGTCAGGGTGCCGATCGTCGCGGACGGGTCTGTCTCGATATGGCGCTCCAAGTCGGCTTCGACGGCCCCGAGCCATTGCTCGACCAACCGGTCTACCGACCCGCCCAACCCTTCCGCATCGAGGCCGGCGAGCGGAGTCCCTGCCCACTCGGCCAACGCCGCCTTGAGGTCACCTGAGTCGAGTCGTCGCTGAAAACGCCCGACATCGACGGCGTCGGCGTCGATCTCCAGCCGATACGCGGCGCCGGTCCGCGTAATCGCGTCCGGGCCCAAGCCCTTTCGCAGGCGGGTCACGTAGGACTGCAGGGTCTTTTCCGCCGTGCGCGGGGGGTCCTCTCCCCACACCATCTCCACCAAGCGCGAGACGGGCACAGCCGAGCCTGGAGAAAGCGCAAGCGCCGCGAGAACCGCCTGGCACTTGGCCGGGCCGACATCAACCGGCTCGTCGTCACCGGTAACGGCACTAACGCCGCCAAAAAGACGAATCCGTACCACAGCTCCTGCTGCTCTCCTCACCCTCGACCTCGAGTCTCCCACAACGCCTCGACCATGGCTCAAGTGCGCCTCAACTGGCGCTCAACCGACGTCGGCAAAGGTCCGCCATCAGCAAGTAGGACCACGAAGGAGCAGCAGAAGATGTCGCATGCTTTGTATCGACTGGGGCGGTTTGCCGCCCGCCGGCCATGGGTGGTCATCGGGCTATGGCTCGTCGTTTCACTGGGAGTGATTGGAGCCTCGGGAGCCTTCGGTCAGAAGCTCGAAGACACGTTCGAAGTGCCGGGTGCTGATTCACAACAGGCCACTGAACTTCTGTCCAGCGCCGAGTCGGATCGTGCCGGCCTGACCGCGCAAGTGGTCGCGACACCGCTCGATAACGAGACCACCTTCTTCGATTCCGCCGAGGCCCGGATCGCTCTCGCCGAGGTCCAGGCGGCTGTGTCGGGACTCCCGAATGTCCTCGGCACGAACGATCCGGCCGCCGCGCTTTCCCGAGGCAACGAGGCCGCGACGCGAAGCGGGGCGGTCTCTCCAGATGGAAGAGTGGCGCTGATCCGCGTTCAGTATCCGGTGGTCGAAGACCTTGCCGCCGCCGATCTGGAGAACCTCAAAGAGGTTGGTGCATGGGCACGAGAGGGCTCGCCACTCCAGGTCGAAATGGGCGGGGACCTGTTCTTCGCGTTCGAGGAGGCCCCCACGGGCACCGGCGAGATGATCGGTGTGATCGCCGCGGTCATCATCCTGCTACTCGCGTTCGGATCGCTCATCGCGATGGGGCTACCCATCGGCATGGCGCTGTTCGGCCTGGCGCTTGGCATCAGCTCGATGTCACTGATCGCCTACCTCATCGAAATCCCGAGTTGGGCACCGCAGCTCGGAGCCATGATCGGCCTGGGCGTCGGTATCGACTACGCACTGTTCCTCGTGACGCGCCACCGCGAATTCCTCGGGCGCGGAATGGCCGTCGCGGAGTCCGTCGGTCGAGCGACCGCGACAGCGGGACAGGCAGTGATCTTCGCCGGCGGCATCGTGGTCGTCGCGATCCTGGGTCTGTCGGTGGCAGGGGTCCCATTCATCACCGCCGCCGGTGTTGCCACGTCCGTGATCGTGTTGATCATGGTTGTCGCCTCGGTCACCCTGCTTCCGGCCTTTCTGGGCCTTGCGGGGCACTGGATCAACCGGCTGGGAATTCGGCGCAAAGGCCCCGACACCGGCGCATTGATCAGCCCGCGCTGGGAGCGTTGGGGCACGCACGTCTCGAAGAATGCATGGACCTACGCCATCGGTGCCACGGTCGTGCTCTTGATGCTCGCCGCACCGGTGCTGGCGCTGCGCGTGGGTTTCACGGATGACGGTGTACTGCCGGACAACCGCACCGAACGGCGAGCCTACGACCTCGTCGCTGAGGGATTCGGTCCGGGCATCAACGGCCCGTTGGTCGTCGCG
>CAMYIK010000132.1 GCA_947258365.1 uncultured Thermoleophilia bacterium
GAGCGTCGTCACGAATACTTTCCAGGGCCGAATCGAGTCCAGGACGGTTCCCGCGCAGACTGACTCCGCGTCGGTCACCACCCAAATGTTCCAGGTGGATCGCCAGCGTGTGCTCGGGAAACTCCCCCTCGAGCGCCTCGGGCCATTCGATGAAGGTCACGGCGCCGTCGGCGACCTCCAGCAGCATGCCAAGCTCCTCATCGTCGACGCCGCCGAGCCGATAAGCATCAATGTGGCCGACGGGCACTCTGCCTGCGTAGCGCTGAGCCACGGTAAAGGTCGGGCTGGTCACCGGACCAACCACACCGAGAGCACGTGCAGCGGCGCGCACGAAGGTGGTCTTGCCCGCCCCGATTTCGCCACGCAGCAGCACGATGTCATCGGCCTGAAGCAGGTCCGCGATCACCTGAGCCAGTTCTGCCGTCTCCTGCGGCGATCGGCTCTCGAACTCGGGGGTATCCCTCAGAACAGGCCCAGTTGGTCGGACTCTGCTTCCGCCTCTACGACGGTCGCCTCAAGGGGCGGCGGCGGTTGAGGCTCGGGCTGCTGCCCGGCCGGCGGCGGCGCGGCCGTCCCTTCCCGGAGCGACGTCACAAGTCCCGGAATGCGTGCGAAGTCCGCCTTCAGTGTCTCTTTCATGGCCGGCGTGTAGAGCGCGGCGGCGGGATGAAACAGCGGGTAGAGCAGCACCTCGCGACCACCGAGGGTCATCGGCAGCTCATGGCCGTGGACTCGCGTGATCCCATCGGGGCGGCCGGAGAGCAGTTTCGTCGCGAAGTTCCCCAGAGTGCAGACAAGAGCGGGCGAGATGATCTCGATCTGGCGGAACAGGTGCGATTCACACGCTTCGATTTCTTCCGCGCGCGGATCGCGGTTGCCCGGCGGCCGGCACTTCAGCACGTTGGCGACGAAGACATCGTCACGGCCGAGTCCGATGCCCAACAGCAATTCGTCGAGGAGCTTGCCCGCCTGGCCGACGAACGGCACGCCGTGCTTGTCCTCGTGATAGCCGGGGGCCTCCCCCACGAAGAGAATCTCCGCGGCGGGATCTCCGCTTCCCGGTACGACCTGAGTGCGGTCCTCGCTGAGCGGGCACCTGGTGCAGCCGAGGACCTCGGCCTCATGAAAGCTCTCAAGTGCTGCCTCAGCCCCCTCAGACATGGCGTCAGACTATCCGCAAGGGCGGTCGGAGCGTTGTGGCGAAAAGGCCACACTACCGCTAGGATTGCCCCCGAGAAGAACGCCCTGCACCGGCTATGTCGGGCGGGAGCGTTTGTTTCTCGCTAATTGCAATCTTCGAGGCGCCTTTGCGTACCGACTTGCGCTGCATATGAGCGTTTCTACGCCCACAAATACTTCGCCGGACGCCGCCACGATCGCGGTCGTGCGAAGCGTGGATGAACTGCGTCAGTGGGTTGCCGGACAGCGCGCCGAGGGTGCGGGTATCGGGCTGGTGCCGACCATGGGCGCGCTCCATGAGGGGCATCTATCGCTCGTCGAACTCGCTGCCTGCGATGGCTATGCCGTCGTCATGAGCATCTTCGTCAACCCGACGCAGTTCGGGCCCAGCGAGGACTTCGATGCGTATCCACGTGATGAGGCGCGAGACCTCGAGCTCGCCGAGGCGAGCGGTGTCGCCTGTGTGTTTGCACCGCCCCCCTCCGAGATCTACCCCGAGGGTTTCTCCACCAACATCTCCATCTCAGGTCCGTCCGGTGGGCTTGAGGGCGCCGCGCGCCCGAGCCATTTCGATGGAGTAGCGACCGTGGTCGCCAAACTCCTACTGGCCGTGCGACCAGACAGAGCCGTATTCGGAGCGAAGGACGCGCAGCAGCTCGCCGTAATTCGGCGCCTGGTCACGGACCTTCATCTGGATGATCTCGATCTCGTCGAGGCGCCGACGATCCGGGAAGCCGACGGCCTGGCCATGAGCAGTCGCAACCGCTACCTCGGAGATGAGGATCGCCGCGCGGCACTCGCGCTGAGTAGAGGGTTGTTTGCCGCAACGGCCCTCGCCGACGCCGGCGAGACACGCGCCTCAGCGCTGGTCGGTGCCGCGCGCAACGAGCTCGACTTAGAGCCGCGATGCGATGTCGAATATGTCGCGCTCGTGGATGCTGAGCACTTCACTTCTATTGACCGTCTCACCACCCGCTCGGCACGGCTGTGCATGGCCGCTCGTGTCGGGCCCGCCAGATTGATCGACAACGTCCCGTTGACGGCTAGCCCGTAAACCCACTCTCGGAGGCCTGTTGGTGCCTATCTCCCGAACGATGCTCAAGAGCAAGATCCACCGCGCGACGGTGACCGACGCGAACCTCAATTACGTCGGCAGCATCACGGTCGATACCGAGCTGCTTCAACGAGCCGACATCCGGCCGTATGAGCACGTCCACATCGTCAACATCAACAACGGCGCGCGCCTCGAGACCTACGCGATCGAGGGACCCGCGGGCGAGGGCGACATGTGCCTGAACGGTGCGGCAGCCCGCCTTGCTCAGCCGGGAGATCTGATCATCGTCTTGAGCTATGCCCAGTACGCCGAGGCCGAGCTTGAGAACTACGCGCCGATCGTGGTCCAAGTGGACGAGCGGAATCGCGAGACCTCTCACCAGGTCAGCGACACGATCCCCGAAGTCTGGGACGCGTCGTAGCCCGACGGGGCCTCAGCGCGGAGGAAATTCGCGCGCGAAAGGGCGGCCGTCGTCTCGCGATGCTCACCGCCTATGACTACCCCACCGCACTCGCGCTCGATGAGTGCGGTCTTGACCTGGTGCTGGTCGGCGACAGCATGGGTGAGGTCGAGCTCGGCATGGACTCGACCAAGGGCGTCACCCTCGCGATGATGGCCCATCACGTTGCGGCGGTCGATCGGGGCCTCGGTAAGACCCATCTGGTCGCTGACATGACCCTGGGATCCGACGCCACGATCCAGACAGCGGTCGTGAATGCCAAGACCCTTCGTGAAGCGGGCGCGGACAGTGTGAAGCTCGAAGGAGCGAAGATCCCTCAGGTTGAGGCGATCATCGCCGCCGGCGTTCCGGTCATGGGACACGTCGGCTTGCTGCCGCAGACCGCCGAGGTCTATCGGAAGCACGGAAAGACGGCCGAGGAAGCCGACCAGATCGTCCGCGACGCGGTCGCACTCGACGAGGCCGGCTGCTACTGCATCGTTATCGAGGCAGTGGTGGCCGACGTCGCGACACGAGTCACCGAGGCGGTGAGCGCACCGACCATCGGCATCGCCGCGGGCGCCCAGACCGACGGGCAAGTGTTGGTCTCGACGGATCTCGTGGGACAGCTTCCCGAGCCTCCCCCCTTCGTCACTCCCCGGGCGAACGTTCGCCAGATCGTGATCGACTCGGGCAAGGCCTTTGTCGCCGAGGTGCGTGGCTCCGAGTAGGAGCCTCACGTCGCCGGCAGGCTGAGCGGCCGGATAGACCGCTCAGCGCAGGTCGTACTTACTTCGAGCCGGCGTCGCTTCCGGCAGCGATCTCCCGGAGATTGAGCGCCTCCGAGAGCGTGTCCTCATCTACTCCGTGCTCTCGTGCGACCTCACGAAGCGCGCGACCGGAGGACGTGGCCTCCTTGACGATCTCGGCGGCCTTGTCGTACCCGATATACGGGTTGAGCGCCGTCGCGGTGGCAAGCGTGTTCTCCGCGTGCCGCTCCAGCATCTCGAGGTTCGGCTTCAGGCCGTTGATGCACTTGTCGGCGAGGAGATTCGCCGCAGAGGTCATGAGCCCGATGGACTGCATGAGATTGCGGGCCATCAGCGGGATCATGACGTTCAACTCAAAGTTGCCCTGCATGCCGCCGGCGGTGATCGCGACGTCGTTGCCAATCACCTGCGCGGACACCTGCACCATGACCTCAGGCATGACCGGGTTGACCTTCCCCGGCATGATCGAGGAGCCCTTCTGGAGTTCCGGAAGGAAGAGCTCGGCGAGGCCCACTCGGGGGCCGCTGCCCATCCACCGGAGGTCGTTCGCGATCTTGGTCATGGACACCGCCACGACCTTGAGGGCCGCTGACGCCTCGACAAGACCATCTCGGTTGCCTTGAGCCTCGAACGGGTCGGCCGGGGGGCGGATGTCCAGACCGGTCGCGTCCGACATCAGCTGGCGCACCTTGGCCGCGAAGTCGGGGTGGGTGTTGAGGCCGGTGCCAGTGGCGGTGCCACCAAGCGGAATCTGAGAAAGGCGCGGCAAGGCGTCGCTGACCCGGGCGTGGCCTTGGCGGACCTGGGCCGCGAAACCGGCGAACTCCTGGCCGAGGGTCACGGGCACCGCATCCATCAGGTGGGTGCGGCCAGACTTGACGATGTCCTTGTACTCGTCAGCCTTGGCCTCCAGCTCGCTCGCCAAGTGATCGAGCGCCGGAAGCAAGTCGTTCGTCGCCGCCTCGAGCGCGGCGAGGTGCACCGCTGAAGGGAACACGTCGTTGCTGCTTTGCCCCATGTTGACGTGGTCATTGGGGTGAACCGGGTCGCCCGCGATGTTCGCGATGACCTCGTTGGTGTTCATGTTGGAGGAGGTACCCGATCCGGTCTGGAAGACGTCCACCGGAAACTGGTCATCGTGATTGCCCGCGGCAATCGCGTCGCCCGCCGTGGCGATCTTCTCTGCCAGCGAAGCGTCCAGCTTGCCAAGCTCGGCGTTGGCTCGAGCGGCTGAGCCCTTGATCCGACCGAGCCACCGAACCACCCCAACCGGGATGGGTTCGCCCGAAACGGGAAAGTTGTCGACCGCTTTGCGCGTCTCCGCGCCCCAAAGCTCTGCCATCGGGGTGATACCTCTCTGTCGAATGTTTACCGCGTGCCTCGCGGTCACGGGCAAGCGTACCGTGGACGCTCAGCGCGCCAGAGCGTCAAACATCCCCATTGCCGCCTGCACGCCCTGCTCCAGGTGGTCGATCGCCAGGCGCTCGTTCGGACCGTGAATGCCGTCGTCAGGCAGTCCGAAACCCGTGAGAATCGTCGGTATGCCCTTCCCGGTGAACGCCGCGACGATGGGAATGGTGCCGCCCGTGCGAACCGGTACCGGGCGTCGCCCGAGGGCGATCTCGAATCCGTCGGCTGCCGCGACTAAGACGGGATCCTCAGGATCCATGACCGCAGGCGACGCGCCGCCGTGATGGGTGATCTCCAGCTCCGCGCCCTGCGGAACTGCTGCTCTCATCAGGGCGTCCAAGGTTTCGCCGATGACCTGAGGGTCTTGACCGGGAGCCAGGCGCAGCGACAGAGTGGCGGTCGCTTCGGCCGGGACGTTCGTCTTCACCGCGTCAGGCTCGCCTGCGGCGAGACCGTGCACGTCGACGCTCGGAAGCGCGGTCGTCCTCTCATAGAACTCGCCGGCGGCAGACGAGTCGGTGGGCTTGAGACCCGACTCGGCCAACGCGTCGCCGCCATCAGGAAGCTCGGCCCACGCCGCCCGCTCCGCGTCGCTCGGCGGGACGACGCCCGCGTGCAGCGGCTCAGGAACCCGGCCGCCACGCGGGCGAACCGCCGCGATCACATCCTGAAGGGCGAGTGCCGCGTTCAGCGCGGCACCGCCGTAGATACCGCTATGGGCGTCGTTCTCGGACACGCGAACCGTGATCCGCCGATAGAGCAGCCCGCGAACGCCGACGCAGAAAGATGGCCGCCCCGGCCCGATCATCGGCGCGTCGAAGATCACCGCGGCGTGAGCGTCCTGGGAGTCCGCCGCCAGCCACTGCTCGGCGCTCGTACCCCCGCTCTCTTCTTCCCCGTCGATCAAGAAGTCCAAACGCACCCTCAAGCGGTCCTCCGCCGCGAGTCGCTGCGCCGCAACCAGCAGCATGAAGAGGTTGCCCTTGTCGTCGCTGGAGCCCCGCGCGTAGAGATACCCGTCGCGAACGGTGGGCTCGAATGGAGGGGACAGCCAAAGATCCGGCTCGCCGATGGGCTGCACGTCGTAGTGGCCGTAGACGATCACGCGACGACCATCCTTCGGCCCGGCGGATCCCAACACCAGAGGGTGGCGCCCGTCGTGGCTGATGCGGGGCGTCGCCCCGGCCAGTTCCAGCTCTGCGGCCACCATGTCGGCGGCCTTCGCCATGTCCCCGTCGTGCGTGTCGAGCGCGCTGATGCTCGGGACACGGATCAGACCGAAGAGGCGCTTGCGCTCGGTGTCGTTCATGCCGGCATCCTAAGTACTCAAGACCTCTTGCGACCGGTCACGAATGATGTGTCCAGCGCACCGGCTGCCCACGAAGATCGACGTGCACGAAGTTCAGGCGGCTGCCCTGATAGACGCCCAGTCCAATGTCCGGGCCAAAGACGTTCAGGACCTCTTTCGCGAGATCGCGAGGGCTCACGCCCGCTCCGGAGATATCGGCCGCTCGGCCTGTCATGTGTTGGCTCTTGGTCGCGCCACCGATCGACAGGTTGTAGGAGGGACTGCGATAACCGCTCGTCACCGTGATGGTTCGATCGATCGCCACCCGGAGCTCTTCCAGCGACGCGATCAGCTCCGGAGAAACGCGCACATACCTTTGCGGCCGACCACTGATCGCGTCGCTCGACATGAACTCACTAACGGAGAAATGCCGCGACATCTGCCGGTGTTCGTCTCCAGCGACGTCCAGCAGCGCCACGGCGCCTCCAGTCACCGGATCATGAAAGCCGGTGAGGTCTCCGTTGGCGATCCTCAACTCGCAGTCCGGGAAACGGACCGTCCCGCCCGAAGCCACTGAGTGCTGTCGCCGTCCGTCACCTTCGGTCCACTCGAGCTTCGCTCCCCGTACGTCGACTTGAAGGCGATCCGGGGCGATCCCGATCGCGACGTGCGGGCCCATGACCTCCTTGACGACGCGTGCCAACTGACGCGATGACATCCCGTCGGCCCGTATCGACGCTGCGCGTCCGGTCATGTGCTGACTACGGCGAGCGCCGCGGCGCGAGCGATTCAAGGCCGGGTACCGGTATCCCTCGAGCACTTCGATCGGCGTACCGATCCGCTCCCGCACGCGTTCCAGCCCCTCCACCAGCTTTCGTGAGATCCTGGCGTATGGAACGTACTGTCGTCGCGCGCCGATCCGGGGTGCGGCGAACTCCTTCACCTTGAAGTGTGGCGTGAGTTGAGACTCGAAACGGCCGCGAAGATCGGCGAGCGGAACCCGACCGCCGGCAACAGGATCGCTGTAGTCGATGTTTCCCAGTGGTCTGGCGGTGACGGGTAGCCGACAGTTCGGAAAACGTTGCATGGGGGGCACGGCGACTCCCTGGAAG